>JACRGY010000125.1 GCA_016212165.1 Nitrospirota bacterium | reverse complement strand
AATCTCTTTTCCATGAGCAGCTTGCGGACTATATGGTCTTTTACCTCACCAAGAGAATTCACAAGTCTCTTGGTAAGATGACTCCAATTGACTACCTTATCCGGAAAGGGGGTATGTCGCATTTGTATGGAACTTATACACTATCTTCCCTTTCAGACCTTTGTGTGATAAAATTATTCCAAATTATCTTAATATCCCGACACGTTAAGGAGTTTCCGTGAAATTTATAGGTCTTGATGCAGGTTCTGTAAGTGTGAAGGTTGTTGTGCTTGATAAAAATGGCGTCAAGCTCGGCAGCCATTATATAAGGCATAAAGGGCATCCGCTCAAAATAGCGTTTGAACTGCTTAAATCAGCGATCAGCTGTCAGCAGTCAGCAGTCAGCCCCCCCACCCATCCCTTGCCAAGGGGGGGTAAAGGGGAAGGTAATAACTCCGAAATCCAAACCGGGCAGACACAGAGGTCTGCCCCTACAAATTTCTCTCTTTCCATCACCGGCTCTGCCGGCAGGCTTATTGCCTCTGTTTTGGGCATTGAGCCTGTCAATGAACTCGTTGCTCAGTCTTACGCAACAAAGAAGTTATTCCCTCATATAAAAACAATCATCGAGCTTGGCGGCGAGGATTCAAAGCTTATACTTCTTGGGGAAAACAGTGTAAAAGAATTCTCCATGAATTCAGTCTGCGCCGCAGGGACCGGCTCGTTCCTGGACCAGCAGGCAGAAAGACTGCGCCTTACAATCGAGGAATTCAGCGACCTGAGCCTGAAAGCGGAAAAGCCCCCCAGGATTGCAGGAAGGTGCAGTGTATTTGCAAAGTCAGACATGATCCATCTTCAGCAGATTGCAACCCCAACAGAGGATCTTGTTGCCGGCCTCTGTTTTGCCGTTGCGCGGAATTTCAAAGGTTCAATCTCGCGCGGAAGAAAAATAGAAACTCCTGTTTCATTCCAGGGAGGGGTAGCTGCAAATAAGGGGATGGTCAGGGCCTTCAGGAGCGTTTTTGAACTTGGTGAACTTTTTGTGCCGCCTGACTTTAACCTGATGGGAGCCTTTGGCGCTGCATTTAAAGACATGGATGAAGGCAGGAAAAATTCATTTGAAATAAAAAAACTTGAGGACTTCATAAAATCAGATAAACTTCCTGAAGCAGGTTATAAGCCATTAATAACAGAGGGAGACAATTTTTTTGAGAGACATATTGGAAAGGGGTCAAGGGGTCAAGGGGTCAAGGGGTCGAGTGAAAAGATAAACCATTCCCTTGAACCCTCGAACCCTCGAATCCTCGAACCCTTCCCTACTAAAGCTTATCTCGGAATTGACATAGGCTCTATAAGCACAAACCTTGCAGTTACAGACGAGGAAGGCCGCCTGCTTTCAAAGCGCTATCTCATGACTGCTGGAAGGCCTATAGAGGCCGTAATGCAGGGGCTCAGAGAACTAGGAGAGGAGATTGGAGACAAGGTTGAGATAATGGGTGTGGGCACAACCGGTTCAGGCAGGTATATGATTGCTGATTATGTCGGCGCTGACGTCGTAAAAAATGAGATTACTGCGCAGGCAACTGCCGCTGCGTTCATTAATAAAAACGTTGACACAATCCTCGAAATAGGCGGACAGGACTCGAAATATATATCGCTCAGAGATGGGGTTATTGTTGATTTTGAGATGAACAAGGCCTGCGCCGCAGGCACAGGCTCATTCCTTGAAGAGCAGGCTGAGAAATTAAATATTCAGATAAAAAATGAATTTGCAGAGCTTTCCTTCTCTGCGGAAAACCCTTGCCGCCTTGGCGAGAGGTGTACGGTTTTTATGGAGAACTCCCTCATGTCAAATCTGCAGCGCGGGGCAGACAAAAATAACCTTCTTGCAGGCCTGGCATATTCAATTGTCCAAAACTACATAAACAGAGTTGTTGCCGGAAAAAATATCGGCGAAAACATATTTTTCCAGGGCGGTGTTGCATTTAACAAGTCGGTTGTTGCTGCCTTTGAAAAATATCTTAATACAAAAATCACAGTCCCTCCGCATCATGATGTCACAGGCGCAATCGGCATGGCGCTGATTGCAAGGGACTACATGATGCAAGATACAAGATTCAAGATGCAAGATAGTCATGCATCGTGCATCGTGCATCATTCATCCTT
>JACRGY010000124.1 GCA_016212165.1 Nitrospirota bacterium | reverse complement strand
TTTTAATAGGTTCAGATATGCTCTGTCAGCCAGCCTCCACCCATTGCTGATGATGCAGACTTTTTCCATCCCCATATTTTTTGCTTCTGATATCAGCTTTGGGAGGTCAGGGTGAACAGTGGGTTCCCCGCCGGAAAAATCTATTTCCAATATCCCATGTTTTTTTGCATAAAGAAGGTCTTTTTTTATTTCTTCAAATTTTCTATTCGGGGACTTCAGATTGTCCCGATAATAACAAAATACGCACTGAATATTGCACTTTAAACCTGTGACAATCTTTACCCGTTTAGTTTTTTGCATGTTTTTTCCCTATCATTGCTCTCCAGAAGCCCTGTAAAGAATAAAAAGACCAGAGAAATTTTAAATAAGTTTCATTAATAGTTTTAGCTCTCCATACAGAGGGGAGTATGCCATAGATTAAGTGTCTTGACATAACAATTGGCGTGGCTATTCCCCACAGCGGTTTTTTAAGCAGATGTTTGCGGCTGAATACAGCAGCTCCTCTCCCGTTCAACAGGCATTTTTTTTTATACTCCTCAATTGACTTCTCATGAGGATGATATACTACAGCCTGCTTGTTATAGACATGTATATATCCAGCCCACTTTGCCCTTATTCCAAGGTCATTATCTTCCCAGCTGGGTTCAGTGAATGATTCATCGAACCCGCCAAGCGCTTCAAAAGCATCGCGGCGATAAGCAATGTTACAAGTGGCCCAACATTTTCCTGAGTAAACAGTTTTTTCAAGAAGTAAGGGCAGTGAAGCTTTGCGGTCATAGGACAGGGTTTTACCGCTAACCAAAGCTATTGAATCTGAATTTCGAAACGGCTTAACTATTTCGCTGAGCCAACTTTTGTCAGGAATAGAATCGTCGTCAAGGAAACATATGATCCTGCCAGACGAAGAACGAACTCCGTAATTACGCGCAGCTGCCGGACCGGCATGGCTGTTTCCGAGATATTTTATAGAGATGTTTTCGGATCCCGCAAGCTTCTCTGCCGTTCTTTTCATCTCAGATTCGTTTGGAGAGCCATCGTCCACAATAATAATCTCAAAAGCCTTTTCGAATTCCTGCTCTATAAGTTTTTTGATGCATTTGCCTATCCACTCAGTTCTTCTGTAGACAGGTATAACAATTGAAACATCTGCCAGAGGAATACCTCCTTGCCTTAACTATAACCCTTGACCGCAGAATAGATATCATAGTTATCTAATCCTTGATAGGAATAAAGGTATAGTGTATGTTAATATTTTACTTTAAAGTACCTATTTTTGTCATTCTATGGTTGACTCTTTTAGACAATAGCATATGAATAAGATAAAACTCTTAAAATTTTCTGATGGTATTATCGGCAGGGCATTTGTGTTTTTACTCCCCAGGATTAAAAGGCCTGACAAAGACAATCCTAAAAACAGCAAAAAAATCCTTCTCATTCGTCCCGGCGGCATTGGAGATGCAGTTTTACTTTTACCTGCGGTTGACGCATTGAAGTCAAGATTCCCTGACTCTGATATTGATGTCCTTTGTGAAAAAAGGAATGCGGAGATATTCAGGCTATCAGATGTAATAGACAATATATATCTTTATGACAGAGGGCTTGACCTTTTCAGATGCCTCAGAAATAACTATGATGTCGTTATAGATACCGAGCAGTGGCACAGGCTTTCGGCAGTTGTAGCCTATCTTTCAGGGGCGCCTGTCAGGATAGGTTTTGACACCAATGAAAGGGCAAAGCTCTTTACTCACAGGATTCCTTACAGCCATGAGGACTATGAGGTTTATAGTTTTTTGCATCTGATAGAACCGTTAATTGACAGGAGCTATGATTTTAAGGGTGATGAGCCTTTTATCAACATTAAAAATGATGTGCCCTCTTATCTTCAGAATGAGTTAAAAAATAAAGACAAGGTTATTGCCATTTTTCCCGGGGCATCTGCAATGGAGCGGAGATGGGGCGGAGATAAGTTCGGAGAGGCCGCAAAGATACTAAGTGATAAAGGGTACGATATTATAATCCTTGGTTCTGATGCAGACAGGGCAGATGCTGAGAGGATTAAAAAATATGCGGGCAACTGTGTTGACCTTACCGGCAGGACTAATCTCAGAGATATTGCTGCTGTGCTTAAGAAGAGCAGGTTGCTGATTACAGCAGACTCGGGCCTGATGCACATAGCATTTGCTGTAGGAACTCCGACTGTTTCGCTCTTTGGTTCCGGCATAGAAAAGAAGTGGGCGCCGAGGGGTGAAAACCATATTGTTCTAAACAAGCATCTTGACTGCAGCCCATGTACGAAATTTGGGTATACCCCTTGCTGCAAGAGGAATGTAGAATGTCTGTCTTTGATCAGTGTTGAAGATGTAGTGGTTGCAGCGAAGACGATTTTGAATCTGGAATCAAATTAGTAATGAAAACTTCTACCACTTGAGCTTGTTTAGAAAATCCTTGTTTTTCATATACCAGTCAACCGTGTTTTTAAGGCCGTCTTCTATTGAAAGGGTTGGCTTCCAGTTGAGTTTCTGCTTTGATTTTTCTATATTTGCCCATGTGGCCCGGACATCCGCAGGATGCAGTGGAAGCCATTCTATTTCTGCTTTTTTGCCAAGGTGCTGCTCTATCAGATTTATGACATACATTAATTCTACGGAATTATCATTTCCGAAGTTAAAAATCTCATATCCGGCCGGCTGGAGGCATTTTATCGTTCCGTCTGCTATGTCATCAATATAAGTGAAGTCCCTTTTCTGTCTGCCGTCGCCAAAGACAGGGATTGGTTTGTTGTTGTCAATGTTTTTCAGGAACCTGAAAATACTCATGTCAGGCCTTCCGGCAGGGCCGTAAACAGTGAAATATCTCGGTATGCTTACGTCAATGCCGCACAGGTAATGATAGCTGAAGCACAAGGCCTCTGCGCCTTTCTTTGTGGCAGAATACGGAGCCAGTGGCTGGTCTGTGTTGTCTGTCTCCCTGAACGGCATTTCATTAAGCCCGTACAGGCTTGAGGTTGATGCAAGGACAAATTTCTTTGTGCCGGAGTCTTTGCAGCATTCAAGAAGGTTCAGGGTCCCTTTGACATTTGTGTCGAGATATATCCACGGGTTTTCTACAGAAGCCCTTACTCCTGCCCTTGCAGCGAGGTTAATGACAGCATCTATCTTGTTTGAAGAGAATATCTCTTTTATCTTTTCATAGTCTGTAATATCATATCTGTAGAATTTAAAATTCTCTTTTCCTGAAATGCTGCTTAGCCGCCATTCTTTCAGCCTGGGGTCATAGTAGTCATTCATATTATCAATGCCGACAACTGAATAGCCATTTTCAAGGAGTTTTTCAGCAACCTTCCAGCCAATGAATCCGGCACAACCTGTCACTACAACGGTCTTCATTCTTCCTCCGGAATTGTTATTTTTCTGATATAATACAACAATTTCTTGAAAAACGGGTGAGGTGAAATGAAGGCGTTAATCTTAAGTGGCGGGAAGGGAACAAGGTTGAGGCCATTGACCTATACAACCGCAAAGCAGCTTGTTCCTGTGGCAAATAAGCCGATACTCGGTTATGTGCTTGGACACATCCGGGATGCCGGCATAAAGGATGTGGGTGTAATTATATCTCCTGAGACAGGCAATGAGGTAAGAAGTTATATAGGGAGCGGTAAACAATGGGGGATTAAAGTGACATATATTCTCCAGTCCGAGCCTGCGGGCCTTGCCCATGCAGTTAAGACCGCAAGAGATTTTCTGGGGGATGACGATTTTATCATGTATCTAGGTGATAATCTCCTGCATCACGGCGTCAAAGACGCAATTAAGGAATTTAACAGGCAGTCCCCTGATGCATTGATATTTCTGAAGGAAGTAGATAATCCGCAGCAGTTTGGCGTGGCAAAGCTTGACAGAAAAGGCAATGTAGTTAAGCTTATAGAGAAACCTGCAAAACCTCCTTCAAACTTTGCCCTTGTCGGGGTTTATATATTTACCGAAAGGATACATGATGCTATTGCCGGGATAAAGCCATCGTTCAGGGGAGAGCTTGAGATTACAGATGCAATACAGAAGCTTATAAGCATGGGATGCAAGGTGAAGAGTGAAATCCTCAGCGGCTGGTGGCTTGATACAGGCAAGAAAGATGATCTTCTTCAGGCAAATACAATTGTACTTGATGAATATATAAAAAGGCAGATTAAGGGCAGTGTGGACAGCAGGAGCCAGGTAAATGGAAGGGTGACAGTTGAGAAGGGAGCTTCTGTGATAAACAGTATTGTCAGGGGCCCTGTTATTATTGGCAAGGGTTCCATGATTAAGGATTCATTCATAGGTCCCTTTACCAGCATTGGCGATAATGTCACTCTCCTTGGTTCTTCCGTAGAACATTCTGTGATTTTAAACAATGCATTTTTATCAGGTGTTGAGAGGCTTGAGGATAGTATCGTAGGTAAGAATACAAGGGTTATAAAAAACAGTATCCGGCACAAGGCGCTTCGCCTGATGCTGGGAGATGATTCAACTGTAGAGGTTTAATATATATGACTACATGGATAGAAGGTAACAATCTTCTCGCTCATTCTCGCCCCGATAGAAATTGGGGCTCCGAGGATTTTGCCTCTTTATTTTTTATTGGATTTTATGGACTATCGGCAAAAGAAACCGCTCAAAGATCATTACCTTCTCTGATAGGGGTTAAAGGTGTTTAAAGACGGAGAGATAGAGGGTGTGGTTATAAAAAAGTTAAAGTCCTACACTGATGACAGAGGCTGGCTAATGGAATTATTCAGGGAAGATGAGAGTGGTGATTTTGAGCCGGCAATGAGTTACATTTCTGTTACACATCCTGCTGCTGCAAGGGGGCCTCATGAACATAAAGACCAGGCTGACTACTTCTGTTTCCTTGGGAAATTTACCCTGTATCTGTGGGATAACAGGAAAAAATCACCAACATATAATAATAAGCAGGTAATAGAAAATGCAGACAGGCTTGCCGTGATTGTGCCGCCAGGAGTTGTGCATGGATACAAAAATATTGGCGAGGAAGATGCAATGGTCATAAATTTTCCTGACAGGCTTTATGCAGGCAGGGACAGGAAGGAAAAGGTTGATGAGATCAGGTATGAAAATGACTCTGAGACACCATTTAAAATTGAATAGTTCGGACAATCTCCTGTCCTTAATAAGAGAGAGGTGAGGGAAGATGAAACTCCTTGTTACAGGCGGCTGCGGATTTATAGGTTCAAATTTTATCAGGCATATCATTAGAAAATATCCTGACTATGAGATTATAAACCTTGATGCATTGACATATTCAGGAAACCTTGAGAATCAGAGAGACATAAAGAAGGAGAAAAGGTATCGTTTTGCACATGGGAGGATAGATGATGTAGACCTTGTTATGGATGTTCTTGGCAGGGTGGATTATGTTGTAAATTTTGCTGCAGAGACCCATGTCGATAGGTCAATTCATGATGCCCAGCCCTTTATACTCACCAATATTTTAGGCACCCATATCCTTCTTGAGGGTGCAAGGACTTCTTCCATCAAAAAATTTATTCATATATCAACTGATGAGGTTTACGGGACACTGGAAGAAAAGGGAAAATTCACAGAGGAAACGCTTCTCAGCCCAAATTCTCCTTATGCGGCATCCAAGGCATCCGGCGACATGTTAGCCCATGCCTACCATAAGACTTATGGCCTGCCTGTGGTAATTGTAAGGCCATCGAATAATTACGGCTATTACCAGTTCCCTGAAAAGTTTATCCCTTTGATGATTACAAATCTTCTGCTGGATAAACAGGTCCCTGTTTACGGGAAGGGCGAAAATATCAGGGACTGGCTTTTTGTAGAGGATAGTTGTTCTGCAATTGACATAGTTATGCATAATGGCAGGGCCGGTGAGATCTATAATGCAGGCGGGGATTGCGAAGTTAAAAATATAGAAATTGCAAGGAAGGTTCTGGGGATAATGGGAAAGGGCGAAGAGCATATTAAATTTGTTAAGGACAGGCCCGGCCATGATTACAGGTATGCGCTTGATAATTCTAAGATAGAACGCGAGTTGCAGTGGAGGCCCTCTGTAAAGATAGATGAAGGACTCGAAAAGACTGTTCAGTGGTATAAGGATAACGAGTCGTGGTGGAGGCCGCTTAAGGAAAGGCTTTGCGCTGAAAGTAAGGGGTTCTGGGGATAAATTATATGTTTATTGATTATACAAGGGATTACCCTTTTGCTCATTCTCGCTCCGATCGGATCGGGGCTCCGAGGTTTTTGCCTTTTGTGTATTTGCATTTAATGCTGTTGGACTATCGGCAAAAAAAACCGCTCAAGGGCAATCCCTTGTATTTCGGAAGAAGTATATGAAAATTCTTATCACAGGCTCAAAGGGCATGCTTGCACAGGATTTAATCCCTCTGCTTAGGGAGGGGCATGAGGTCATGCCATACAGCCCTGAATACGCTTCTTTATCCACATGCGACCTAAGAAAGTTAATGCTAAGATGTTAATACTTATGTTGTGATAGAAAAAAGAAAGGAGGTTGGAACGATAATCAAGTTTGATAGGAGGTATTCGTATGAATAGAAAGGTTACTGTTTCTATTTGTTTGTTCATCTTGCTATCGTGCTTTTCAGTTGATGCTTGGGCTGGAGAAGTAATCTGGGGTCCTAAAAAATATATAAGGGATACAGGAAAACCAGTTCCGGTGGTAGAACACTTTGGCATTGATAAACCTGCTGGTAAGTTTTATCTTTATGTAAGTAATGGCGGGTCGGTCAGAAAGCCGGGGGAAAAGCCTTTTAGAGAGCCTGTTGACCAAATTAGCAGTGCGGTTATTAAGTTCAACAGCGTAGAAGTTGTAGGGCCGCAAGACTTTAATCAGCAGGTTCTCAATATCACAAAGGAGGATATTACCCTCTCACCAAATAACACAATAGAAGTCGAGGTCAGGGGAAAACCAGGAAGTTATATCACGGCAGAAATAAGAAAAGCTAACCTTAATGAAACAGTATCAAATGAGCAAGGCAGTATGAATGGGACGAATATGCAAGACATGATTCACTTAACCTGGGGTTATACAGAAGGGGCAAGCGAATATGTAATCTATAAGGCGTATTCTTCGGATGGCCCGTGGACAGAATGGACTCGATTCTCTGGAGAGCAACATAAAAATGCTGTTGATGGTACTCCAGAAGCCGAGACAATGGATCTTTGCTATAAGATAGAGGCGCTGGATAGCAAAGGTAAAGTCATAAGACGATATGAGCCGATCTGTGTCCCAAAATGGCAGAAAGAGGAAAGCTCTTTGCCATTGAGTAAAAAAACGCTTTTGAGAAATGCAGTTGCACAGAACCAGTATCAGGAAAAGAAAGGGCAGGGGAATTCAGACCTGCCCTTTCCCCTGTTAGCTTTTTTACCAATCCCTTCTGATATTATATTTCCTCTCTTTTCAAAACCTCCAAGTTTTCAACTTGCATCGGCTGAGACAACAATTGTTTCAACTTCAAATCAAAACTCCCAGCCTGCATATAATGGCATGTGTTTGAGCAATGATGAATTTATAAATAAATCAACAATGAGCTATGCTGATATAAAAAAACTTCTTAAAGATAAGGGTAGTTTTTTGCAGGGAGATGAAGTTAAGGATGTGGATGGCACTTTCTTTGACCCTGCGGAATTGATAGACTTCGCAGCCCAAGTATATGGAATAAACCCACAGGTAATTCTTGCTGTTTTACAAAGAGAACACAGTGCTATTACTACAACTACAAAGAATCGGCCTGATGACTCAATATTGAGGCATATAATGGAGTATGGTAAGCCCACTACTATAAGCGACCAAATCATGGATGGAACGGCTCAGATGAGAAGAGATTTTGACAGATTATCTAATGGGCAGTCAACAGCAGGCGGCTGGAAAGTGGGCGTTGGGAAAAATGCTATAGACGGGAAAAAATTACTGGTTACTCCCGCCAATAAAGCAGTGGCTGTCTCATTTTCTTACGATCCAGAAGTAGGATATGGTTGGGACAAAACATCAACTGCAGGTGGCAACTTTGTTTTCTGTAAGGTATGGGAAAAATGGGGATTTGGCGTTAAATGCAAACCAGAAGATGTCCTCACAATTACAGGCTCAGACACAACAACCAGAAACAGCACAAAACAATACACAGCAACAGGCTGTGGACAAATAGAGTGGAGTGTATTGCCGCTAAACAAAGGAGCAACAATAAACAAAACCTCTGGACTTCTCACAACCACCGCCACAGCCTGCGGGTCGTTTACAATAACAGCTTCATGTCCCGCCTGCTCCACAACAGCAACAAAGGATGTGAGGGTGACGGATGGGGGAAGGTGGGTAGATGTGTCTTGGTGTGATGAATGTCCAGGTTGTCGAGGGCAATGTGGCGGCCCTTGTGAATCTACAATAGTCGGAAACCACCGTAATATAGTATTTTATTTCAATGATTCTCATCCAGCTGCTGAACCACATCCTGGAATTTGTGAGGGTTATCTTTCTGGTTGTCCTTCTGTGATGTGTCATTGGTCTTATGGATGTACGAGATATAGACGAATATTGACTCAAGAATGGCAATGCCAGTGAAATTTTTGAATAAAAGGCAGAAAAAATGAAAATTTTGGTAACCGGTTCAAAGGGCATGCTTGCACAGGATTTAATCCCTCTGCTTAAGGAGGGTCATGAGGTCCTGCCATTTTCGAGACAGGAAATGGATATAACCCAAAAAGATGTTGTGTTAAATAATATAAAGAGCGCTGCGCCTGAGATAGTCATAAATTGCGCTGCTTATGCAAATGTGGATAAGGCAGAGGCAGCAGGCGAAAGGGACAGGGTTTTTATGGCTAACGCTATTGGTGTTCAGAACCTTGCTATTGCCTGTGCAGAGATGAGAATCCCTTTATGCCATATAAGCACAGACTATGTTTTTGACGGCAGGAAAGGCAGGCCTTATACGCCGTTTGACAATACGAATCCGTTGAGTGTTTACGGCGAGTCAAAGCTTGCAGGGGAAAAATATATCCAGTGGATATTGGATAAATTCTATATAGTAAGGACAAGCGGGCTTTACGGCAGAGGGAACAGCAACTTTGTATTGACGATTCTTAAGCTTGCAAGGGAGCACTCTGTGATTAAGGTAGTAACAGACCAGATTGGCTCTCCAACATCTACCGTGAGTTTGTCAGCGGGAATAAAAAAACTTATTGAGAGCGGTAAGTTCGGGATATATCACATTGCCGATGATTCAGGCAATGGCATAAGCTGGTTTGATTACGCCAGGGAGATTATTTCGACTGCAGGCATAAAAGCAGAGATAATCCCGGTAACCTCTGATGAGTTTCCACGTCCTGCAAGGCGTCCGGCATATTCTGTGCTGGATACAGAGATTATGAGGCTTGCTACCGGCTATATCCCTGAAAAGCGTGAGGTTGCCCTGAAGAAATTTCTTGCGGGCAGTATTTAACAGAGTTTTGTTATACAATTAAGCGCGCATCAGAAATTATATGGATAATAGATGGCAGTGAAAAAGGCATTGAATAACAGATTAAAAACAATAGTAGAGTTTGTGTCTCTTTCCGGTATGGATATACTCTCTATACTGGGAATATTCCGGCTTTCGACCATTATAAGGACTGATTTGCTGCCTCGTATATATGCGGGTTTTCCTCCTGAGCCTCCTTTCAGGAACCTTATCAGTGCATGGTGGATATTTTTTTTATGGGTCTTCCTGTTTTACTATGAGGGGCTTTATACCAAAAGGTTTTCTTTCTGGGATGAGATAAAGGCACTGTGGAAGACGTCGTTTTTTTCAACAATAGGCATATTTACAATAATCTCCATAGGCAAACTCAGCGATGATATATCAAGGACCGTCATTATCCTTTCGGGAGTGCTTGCAATCCTGCTTCTCCCTTTGATACGGATAGCCTCAAAAAAAGTTCTTAGAAGGCTGGGTTTTTTGAGCAGGAGGGTTTTGATTCTCGGTGCAGGCGACACAGGAAGGCTTATCGCAAGGGCGCTCAGGAAAGAACCTAACTATGGCTATGAGGTCGTAGGTTTTCTTGACGATGACCCTGAAAAGGTTGGAGAGGAAGTGGACGGGATAAAGGTCCACAGGGGTGTGGACAAGGCATCCAGCTATATAAATAGCTGCGGCATCTCGGACATTTTTATTGCTATGCCAAGTGCAGGAAAAGAAAGGCTTCAGGGGCTTATAAACAATCTTCAGCATAAAGTGGAACGTATCCTTTTTGTGCCTGATATGTTCGGCGTTGCAGTTTTGGGGACAAGCCTTCAGCATTTTTTTCATGAGCAGGCATTTGCGCTTGAGGTAAAGAATAATCTGGAAAGGCCCTTTAATGTTTTCATAAAGAAATGTTTTGAGTTGTTTTTTAGTGTTTTATTTGTGCTGTTTATGTTTATTCCGATGGCGCTTATTGCTATTCTTATAAAGCTTGATTCGAAAGGGCCTGTCATGTTTTTCCAGGACAGGGTCGGTAAAAAGGGAAAGGGCTTCAAATGCTATAAATTCAGGACAATGTATAGAGATGCAGGGGAAAGGCTGCAGGAGCTTCTTGAAAGTAATGAGGAGGCAAGAACGGAATGGGGGAAATTCTGGAAGCTCAAAGATGATCCTCGTATTACGAGGGTCGGGCGCTTTTTGAGAAGAACATCTCTTGATGAACTTCCGCAGATATTTAATGTTTTGAAAGGCGATATGAGCCTTGTCGGCCCAAGGCCGGTTACCCAGGATGAGATAGATAAATATTATAAAGATAGAGCTGACTTGTGTTTCAGTGTCACTCCCGGAATTACAGGCCTGTGGCAGGTTTCCGGAAGAAGCAATACAAGCTATGAATACAGAATTGCCCTTGATTCATGGTATGTGCGAAACTGGAACTTATGGCTGGATATTATTATCCTGTTTAAAACAGTAAAAGTGGTTCTAAGGGGAGATGGAGCGCGCTGAGCTTTGTCGTTGCGACTCGCAACCGGGTTGGTATGCCATTCATGTGAGGTCCAGGCATGAATTTCAGGTCGTGGAAAGATTGACAAAGGTTGGGATAGAAGCATTCCTGCCAATAGTTGAAAGGGTTAACAGGTGGAAGGACAGAAAGAAACTGGTAATCCTGCCGCTTTTCCCGGGCTATCTCTTTGTTCACATCAGTAAAAACTACCATAATATGCTGGCTGTTCTGAAAATCAGGGGTGTTGTGAGATTCCTTGAAATGATTCCCGGTGAGCCGGAACCTGTGCCGGAAGACCAGGTAATTTTTTTAAAGAGGCTTGTTGAAAATAAAGAATCCCTTGACCCTTATCCGTATCTGAAGGAAGGGCAGATGGTCAGGATAAAAAGAGGGCCATTGGCCGGTGTGGAGGGAATCCTTGCTGAAAGGACCGGGCAGCATATTCTTGTGCTTTCAGTTGATATACTCCGGCAGGGAGTGTCTCTAAAGATAGACGCATCAGAGGTAGAACTTGTATAATATATAGATTTCTTAAGAAATGCCTTAGGTTGCAATTCCCGCGAACCGGGATATGTAACTGAAAGGGCGGAGCGTTGCGAAAACAAGGGGAAAAACAGTTGATAGGCATGGCTAAGATGTTAGATGACAGGATATTTAAGGAATATGACATAAGAGGAGTTGTAGGGAAGGATATTGATAGGGATGCTGCCATTTCCATTGGTAGGGCATTTAGCTGTTTGCTGAAAAAAACAAATTCTGAGGCAAAGTGTGTAAGTATTGGAAGAGATGTCAGGCTTAGTTCGGAGGAACTGGCATCAGGCATAATTGAAGGAATAATCTCTTCAGGCCTTGATGTGTATGATTTAGGAGTTTGTCCTACTCCTCTGCAATATTTTTCAATCTTCCATCTTAATCTGGATGGAGGCATTATGGTTACAGGCAGTCATAATCCGCCGGAATATAATGGGTTTAAACTGAGCATCGGCAAGTCAACTATTTTTGGCAGTGACATACAAAGGCTCAGAGAAATAATAATAAAAGAGGAATGGATACTCTCCGGCAGAAAAGGGCAGCTCAAGGGCTATAACATAGTTGATGCCTATAAGAAATATATGCTAAACGAATTTTCGTATCTGAATGATGCCGGATTCAAAAGATACAAAGTTGTTATAGATGCAGGCAATGGAACAGCCGGCATTGTTGTTCCTGAAATCCTGAGCAACATCGGCTGTGATATGATACCGCTTTACTGTGAACCTGATGGTAATTTCCCCAATCATCATCCTGACCCTACTGTTATTGAAAATATGCAGGATTTAATTGCTGAAACTATAATGGCTGAAGCTGATATTGGGATTGGATATGACGGAGATGCAGACAGGATAGGGGTTGTGGACAGGGATGGTAAAATTGTATGGGGTGACCACTTGATGATAGTCCTCAGTCGTGATTTGTTAAGAGAAAATAAGGGCGCAAAGATAATAGGCGATGTAAAGTGTTCCCAGATAATGTTTGACGACATAAGGGAACACGGGGGCATACCTGTAATGTGGAAGACCGGCCACTCACTGATAAAACAGAAGATGGGGGAAGATGGAGCGCTCCTTGCCGGCGAGTTCAGCGGGCATATATTCATAGGCGACAGATATTTTGGCTATGATGATGCCATTTATACTACGCTGAGACTGATTGAGATAATGAAAAAAACAGAGATGGATATAAAAGGGCTTCTTGCAGATGTCCCCATGGTGTTTTACACTCCGGAGATAAGGATTGAATGTCCTGAAGATATAAAAAGGGATGTGGTTAAGAGGGTTGTATCCCGTTTTTTTGATTATAAGGCGAGCGGGGGAGCGCCTTACAGAGTAGTTGACGTGAATAGCATGGATGGCGTGAGGGTCCTATTTGAGAAAGGATGGGGTTTGGTGAGGGCAAGTAATACGCAGCCTGTTGTAGTCATGAGGGTGGAGGCAGCAGATGAAGTCAGCCTGAGCAATTACAGGGCCTTTATGGAAAGGGAATTTGAAAAAGCGATGGAGGCAGAGGCTCAATGAAGGCGTTAATCCTTGCCGGAGGCAGCGGCACAAGGCTCTGGCCTCTGAGCAGAAGGAATTATCCAAAACAGTTTTTGAAATTAAACGGTGATAAATCATTGCTGCAGCAGACTGCAGAGAGGCTTTTAAGGGTCGTCTCTCCCGATGATATCATTGTTATGACAAACAGCGATTATAAATTTCATGTTTTGTCTGACTTGAACTCTTTGTCTGCAGTGCCTATTACTAACATAATCCTTGAACCGGCAAGCAGGAATACAGCGCCGGCAATAGCCCTTGGAATAAAATACTGCATTGATAAGCTCGGGTGCAAGGAAGACGATGTTTTGTTTGTTTCGCCATCAGACCATATAATAAAGCCTCCCGAGAAATTTGCTGAATATCTAAGTTTTTCTGAGGAGGTTGCTAAAGAAGGGTATGTAGTAACATTCGGGATAAAGCCTGCCAGGCCGGAGACAGGTTATGGATATATAAAGGCAGGTAAAGGTATAGGCAAAGGCAAGGGCACAGAAAGTTATAAAGTAGAAAAGTTTGCCGAAAAACCCGATGCCGGGACTGCAAAACGTTATCTGAAACAGGGCAATTACTACTGGAACTCAGGGATGTTTGCTTTCACCATAGGCACAATGACGGAAGAATTATGCAGGTATGCTCCTAAGATAGGCAAAATGCTCGATATGAGTTTTGACGAGATGTTAGCCGGATTTGAGAAAATGCCTAATATATCCATAGACTATGCAGTTATGGAAAAATCAAAGAAGGTGGTGATGCAGCCTCTTGATTTATACTGGAACGATATAGGTTCATGGGATTCATTGGCCGAGGTCTTCCGGAAAGACAAGAAAGGCAATATAAAAAGCGGCGATTTCATTGCACTGGACACCAGGGGGACAATGATAATCGGCAATAAGAGACTGATAACCACAATAGGATTAGAGGACTGCATGGTGGTTGAAACAGATGATGCAATATTGGTAGCAAAGAGAGGGCACTCGCAGAAGGTCAAAGATATTGTGGATAAACTAAAATCCGGCCGTCGTAAAGAGGCATTAGACCATCTGACCACATTCAGGCCGTGGGGAAGCTTTACAATCCTTGAAGACGGCGAGCGGTATAAGATAAAGAGGATAGTTGTCAACCCAAATGAAAAGTTAAGCCACCAGATGCACTATCACCGTTCCGAGCACTGGGTAGTAATAAAAGGAAGCGCAAAGGTGACCATAGGCGGCAAGGAGATGTTTGTGCATGAGAATGAATCGGCATATGTTCCGAAATCAACACTTCACAGGCTTGAAAATCCGGGCAAGGTGCCTCTGGAGATAATCGAGGTCCAGAATGGAGAGTACGTAGGAGAGGATGATATAGTGAGGGTGGATGATAAATATGAGAGGTAACAAATTTGACGGATTTTATAAGAGATGCAATGAGAGAGAAATAAGGCTATGAAGATCTCGATTATCGGCACCGGCTATGTTGGACTTGTTACCGGAGCATGCATGTCCCAGATGGGAAATACCGTTATTTGTGTTGATGTGGATGAGAAAAAGGTAGAAGGCCTTAAACAGGGTAAAATCCCTATCTATGAGCCCGGGCTTGAGACAATGGTAGCCGAGAATTTCAAGTTGGGAACCTTAAGGTTTACTACTGATATAAAAGAGGCGCTGGACAACAGTGATATATGCTGCATTGCTGTCGGCACGCCTATGGGAGAGGACGGGAGCGCTGATCTACAGTATGTTTTACAGGCAGCGCGGGATGTAGGAAGATATATTTCCCACTATACGATCGTCGTGGATAAATCCACTGTTCCCGTAGGCACTGCCGACAGGGTCAGGGATGTTATTCAGCAGGAGCTAAACAGGCGTAAAGTTAACATTCCGTTCGATGTTGTCTCCAACCCGGAATTTTTAAAAGAGGGCGCTGCGATTGAAGATTTTATGCGGCCGGACAGGGTTGTGGTAGGAGCGGATAATCCAAAGGCGCTCGAAAAGATAAAAGAACTCTTTGCGCCCTTTACGAGGAGCCACGAAAGATTTATTTCAATGGATATAAAGAGTGCCGAGATGACAAAATATGCCGCTAATGCAATGCTTGCAACAAAAATATCGTTTATGAATGAGATAGCAAATATCTGCGAAAGGGTAGGAGCGGATGTTAACAAGGTAAGGGTCGGATTAGGCAGTGACAGCAGGATTGGATACAGCTTTATCTATCCGGGGTGCGGATACGGCGGGAGCTGTTTCCCTAAGGATGTGAGGGCCTTGGAGAGGCTGGCGCTGGAAAACGGATATGCGCCAAGGATGATTAGAGCAGTTCAGGAAGTGAATGAGTCTCAGAAACTCGTGCTGGCGCAAAAGGTTATAAAGAGATTTGGCGAGGATTTAGGCAAATATACCTTTGCAGTATGGGGATTATCCTTTAAACCGGAAACAGACGATACAAGAGAGGCGTCGAGCATAACTGTAATAGGCGAGCTTTCGAGACGCGGGGCAAGGATAAAGGCGTATGACCCAAAGGCAATGCAGATAGCGAAAAACTACTATCTGAAGGATTACAAAAATGTTGAATATACAGACTCAAAATATACTGCCCTGACGGATGCGGATGCCTTGCTTCTCATAACAGAGTGGAAAGAATTCAGGAGCCCTGATTTTGATGAGATGACAAAGCGGCTCAAGAAGAAAATCATATTTGACGGAAGGAATCAGTATAATAAAGAAAAATTAAGTGAACTGGGATTTGAGTATTATCAGATCGGAGTCGGTAACTGAAAAGATTTGTTGCAATAATACCTGCGCGCGGAGGGTCCAAGGGGATACAAAATAAGAACATACAGCCTTTGCTCGGCAAACCCCTGTTGAGTTTTTCCATAGAGTCCGCGCTGGAATCTTCTTATATTGACGAGGTGTTTGTTTCGACCGATTCTCCTGAGATTGCAAACGTCGCAAGGAAATATGACAAGATCAGGATTATAAACAGGCCTGAAGAACTGGCCCTGGACACGACCCCGACGGAACCTGTATTAATACACGCGCTTGAGTCAATAAAAAAAGAGCATGAAAGTCTTCCGGATTATGTTGTGCTTTTACAGCCTACTTCTCCATACAGGAAGAAAGGCACAATTGACAGATGCATAGAAAAGGTCCTGGAAACAGGAGCGGATTCCCTTTTGACAGTATGTGAAAACCATAGTTTTTTCTGGAAGAATGAAGGCGGTAGGGTTGTTGCATTATATGATTACAGGAACCGGCCGAGAAGGCAGGACATAAAGCCGGAGGATAAAGTGTACAGGGAGAACGGCTCGGTTTATATAACCGGGACGAAATTATTATTGGAAGAGAAAAACAGGCTTGGCGGCAGGATAGCGATGTATGTTATGAGTGAAGAAGAATCTGTAGAGATAGACATGCCTTATGAGCTTTCTTTGCTTGATATGATAATGAAACAAGAAGGATATAAAAATGAAAACAATTAGGATTGGCAGCAGGATTATCGGGGAAGGGCAACCCTGTTTTATAATTGCCGAGATAGGAGTGAATCATAACGGCAGTATGAAGATTGCCAAAAAACTTATAGACATGGCAGTCGAGGCAGGCGCTGATTGCGTTAAATTTCAGATGAGAAATTTAAATGCGCTTTATAAAAAAGATGCACTGGAGAATACATTAAGAGAGGACCTTTCAGTCCAGTATACTATTTCTCTTCTGAAGAAATTTCATTTATCTGCTGAGCAGATGAAGGAGCTTGCAGAGTATTCTGCACAAAAAGGGATAATGTTTATGTGTACCCCATGGGATAAACCGAGCGTTGATGAACTTGAAAAAATAGGTGTTCCTGCATACAAGTTAGCCTCTGCGGATATGACTAATATGGACCTCCTCGATTATGTTTCTAAGACAGGCAAACCAATAATCATTTCAACCGGCATGTCAACAGTCGGTGAAATTGAAAAGGCAGTGAATTTTTTGAGCGGGAGAAAGACAGAGTTTGTTATTCTTCATTGCAACAGCACTTATCCGGCCCCTTACAAGGATATAAATTTAAGGTTTATGCTTGAACTTAAAAAATATGGGGTGCCTGTTGGTTATTCCGGGCATGAGAGGGGCATCTCTGTCTCGGAGGCCGCAGTTTCCATGGGCGCCTGCGTAATTGAAAGGCATTTTACCCTTGACCGTACAATGGAAGGCCCTGACCATGCGGCAAGCCTTGAATTTACAGGCCTGCAAAAACTTGTGAGGGACATAAGAAATATCGAGCTTGCAATGGGGTCAAATCACAGGTGGCTTACCCAAGGGGAAAGATTAAACAGGGAGAATCTCTCAAAGAGCCTTGTTGCTGCTGCTGATATAAAAAAAGGAGAGATTATTACCAGCGGAATGATTACTGTAAAGAGTCCGGGGAAAGGGGTTTCTCCTCAAAGGATTAATGAGCTGACAGGCAAGAAGTCCAACAGGAATATAAAAAAGGACGACTATTTTATAGAGTCTGACCTGGGAGATAGCGCAGGAAGTTTTCATAAATACAGCTTTGAAAGAAAATGGGGGCTCATAGTAAGGTACCATGATATTGAAGAGGTCATCAGAAAAAGTTCTCCTGATTTTCTGGAATTTCATCTGAGTTATGATGATGTGGACCATGATTTTAAAACAAAGGATTACAAGCAGGGGCTTGTTGTCCATGCCCCGGAGCTTTTCAGGAATGATAATCTTCTTGATCTGTGTTCTCCTGACGGCGCAAAGAGAAAATTTTCAGTTGAAAATCTGCAAAGAGTTATAGATGTAACACAAAAACTCAAGAAACATTTCGATGTTAAAAATAAAGTTTACATAATTGCCCATGTCGGCGGTTTTAGCATAGATGAACCTATATCCGGCAAAGAAAAACTTTATGAAAATCTGGAGATGTCCCTTAAGGAACTTAATGAGGGCGGCTCAGAGGTTATTATTGAAAATATGCCTCCCTTCCCATGGCTTTTTGGGGGGCAGAGGTACCATAATGTCTTTGTTTCCCCTGATGAGATTTCATCCTTTTGCAAAAAGACCGGAAGGAAGATCTGCTTTGACACCTCGCATGCCATACTGGCGTGTAATCATCTTAAGCTGCCATTTTCCGAATATACCAAAAAGATTAAGCCTTACATAGCTCATCTTCATATAGCCGACGGCGCAGGCGTGGATGGAGAGGGCCTGCAGATAGGCGAGGGCGAAATAGACTTTGCAGAGCTTTTCAGGATTCTGCATGGATGCGATGCCCCGTTTGTGCCGGAGACATGGCAGGGGCACAAATTCGGCGGAGAGGGCTTCTGGATCGCACTCGAGAGATTGTCAAAATATAAGATATGAAATATAAATGATTTTGTTCGATACTACAAAACTAAAAATTCAATCCCTAAAAGACAGGACGCATGATCTTGATATGGGTGTTGTTAAACCCATTAAAGGAGTGGAATCATATCCTGAAGCAATGGGTAAAGTTGCGCAGCGTATTGTAACAGCAAAGGATAAAGGCAAGAAGATAGTCTTGATGGCAGGCGGGCATGTTATCCGCGCAGGGGTCCAGAACTTTTTAATAGACCTGATGGAGAGGGGCTACCTGTCGTGCATTGCCATGAACGGCTCTGTCATGATTCATGATTTTGAATTCGCGCTTATCGGCGCAACAACGGAGAGCGTTGCAAGGTATATAAAAGAGGGGCAGTTTGGTTTGTGGAAGGAAACAGGACAGATAAACGACATTATCAATAAGGGCTATAAGAATGGTTTAGGTATGGGTGAAGCTGTTGGAGAGGCGATATTTAAAGGCGATTTCACCCATAAGAATATAAGTTTGCTGGCTGCAGGGTACAGGCTTAAAATTCCTGTTACTGTCCATGTTGGTATAGGCTACGATATCATACATGAACACCCGAACTGCAGCGGCGCTGCAACAGGAGAAACATCCTATAGTGATTTCCTGCGTTTTGCAAAAATTTTGGAGGGGCTTGAAGACGGTGTAGTGATGAATTTTGGAAGCGCTGTAATGGCCCCTGAAGTTTTTTTAAAGGCGCTCAGTATGGCAAGAAATCTTGCGCGCCAGAACGGAGAATCTATCAGGCATTTTACTACGCTTGTCTGTGATCTTCATGACCTGCCGGATGACTTTAGCGTTGAGCCGGATAAAAACAACCCTGCTTATTATTTCAGGCCGTGGAAGACCATGCTTGTCAGGACAGTAGCTGACGGAGGGAAAAGCTTTTATGTTAAAGGCAGGCATTCTGATACAATCCCTGCTCTCTGGTCGGCAATAAATAAGGCTGAAAAAGGCGTTTGAGTGTTGATAATGCTGAGAAATTCGTGATAATATACAACTGGTTATGAAAATAAAAGTTCTTGAAGAACTTTCTCAGATAATAAAAAAACTGAAGTCTGAAGGGAAAAAGGTAGTCCTTTGCCACGGTTGTTTTGACCTTATGCATCCCGGACATATCAAGTATTTTCAGGCAGCCAGGAATATGGGAGATATCCTTGTCGTAACTCTTACTCCTGATATTTATATTGATAAGGGACCGGGCAGGCCTGTGTTTAATCAGGATTTGAGGGCAGAATCCATAGCAGCGCTTGAATGTGTGGATTACGTGGCTGTTAACAAATGGCCGACTGCCGAGGAGACCTTAAGGCTGTTGAGGCCGGACATCTATGTTAAGGGGCAGGAGTTCGAGAACCTTGAAGACAAGACAGGCAAGATACAGAAGGAATATGAAGTTTTGAAGGAAATAGGCGCTGAAATGAGATTTACACATGAAATAGTTTTTTCCTCGACTAAATTATTGAAGCAATATTTTAAATGAGCAGCCAGATGGAGCATAAACTGAAAAATAAGATTCTGCTTTTGGACGATTTGGCAAAAAAGGTTGAAGCCCTGAAACAGGAGGGCAAGGCCGTTGTCCAGAGCCACGGAGTTTTTGACCTCATTCATCCGGGTGTGATAAAGCATCTTAATGCCGCAAAAAAACAGGGAGATGTCCTTATTGTTACTGTTATAAAAGATGAAGATGTGCGGAGAGGGCCCGGAAGGCCGATTTTCTCTGAGAAGCTGAGGGCGGAAAATGTTGCTTCTCTGAGCCAGGTGGACTATGTCTGTATCGTTGACGATGACATCCCCTTTGATTGTGTAAGGATAATAAAACCTGATGTATTTGCAAAAGGCCAGTCGCAAAAAGAACGCCATGAAAAAATTCATAAAAAGATATTTGAGGAAGAAAAAGGTCTTTATTTCGGAAAGAGCAAAATTTATGAAACAGACGGGTTTTCGTTCAGTGCATCTTATATAATAAATAATTTTCTGGATATTTACCCCGAAGAAACCAAGGGTTACCTCAAAAGTTTCTCGAAACAATATAGCTTCAATGATATTGCGGAAAGATTAAACAAACTGAAGGACTTAAAGGTCCTGCTCATTGGAGACGGGATAATTGATGAATATCATTACTGCACTGCATTGGGCAAGTCTGCAAAGTCTCATCTTGTAGTGAGTAAATATATAACCCATGAGGTATTTGCGGGAGGGGCTTTTGCCATCGCAAACCATCTTGCGGGTTTATGTGACAGCGTAAAACTTGTTACATTGCTCGGCAGTCAAAGCTGGGGAGAGGATTTTGTTCTAAAAAGCCTTAAACAGAATATTGACGCGAAATTTTTTTACAGGGATGACGGCCCTACAATTGTAAAGAAACGGTATGTTGACCAATACCTGAATCAAAAGATTTTTGAGGTTAATTATTTGAACAATAGCTATATTGATGGTGAGCGTGAAGAAGATATTATCAAGTATTTAAAATCTGAAATAGCCGGCTATGACCTTGTCCTTGTATCGGATTTCGGGCATGGACTCATTACCAATAAGATTAAAAAGATAATAGAGGGATCTTCAAAAAGATATGCTGTCAACACGCAAACAAATGCCGCCAATGCAGGGTATAATATGATTACTAAATATAGCAGCCCTTACTTTGTTTGTCTGGATGAACCTGAGATCAGGCTGGCAGCCCAGGATAGATATGAAAATATTGAAAATATTGCAAAGAAAATCAAGAACGACATGGGCGCTGAATATCTGATCGTAACTTTGGGGAAAAAGGGTTCGATAGGCATTAATAAGGAAAACGAAATAAACAGGACGCCAATCTTTTCCACAAAGGTAATTGATACGATAGGGGCCGGCGATGCCTTTTTTGCCTTTACAGCGCCATGTTTTGCCTCCGGTTTGCCGTTGGATATGGTTTCTTTTATAGGAAATGCTGTTGGCGCGCTGGCAGTTCAGATTGTCGGCAATAAAAAGCCTGTAGAAAAGCATGAGCTTTTAGAATTCATACATGCTATCTTGAAATAAGAGGAAAAAGAAAATGCGTAAATTTGCAGAAAGTTATTACAGTAACCTTTTTGGTTTTGCTAACTCTATCAGGGTTACTGACAGAAGCGGCAAGGAATTGACATTCCCTCAGGGTATAGAGAGGGCAGGCAATCTCATCACATCTCAGGCAGCATCCGGCCAAAAAATAATATTTATCGGCAATGGCGGCAGCGCAGCCATATCAAGCCATATGGCAGTAGATTTCTGGAAGAATGGCGGCATTAAGGCAATTTCCTTTAACGACGGGCCGCAGTTAACGTGCATCGGCAATGATTACGGTTATAAGCATGTATTTGAGAAGCCGATTGAGATGTTTGCTGATTCCGGCGATATCCTTATTGCCATAAGCAGTTCAGGGCGCTCGGAAAATATACTGCTTGGTGTTAAGGCAGCGGGATTGAAAGGATGCAGGACAATAACGCTTTCAGGTTTTGATGAAAATAATCCTCTTTCCTCTATGGGGGAATTTAATTTTTACGTTCCTTCCAAGTCGTATGGGCCTGTCGAAGTAATTCACCATTCTATATGTCATTGTATTATTGATACGATAATGAAGGGTAAAAGTGGATAGCCACAGGCTGCCTGATTGCCGCGGATAATACCTTTAATACTTGCGTTTGTTACAGGATTTTGTAAAAATATAAAGCTAAAAATATTTAAGGAGGATCTTTGATGGAAGGTATAAAGAGAGTATTTATAACAGGAGGCGCCGGGTATGTCGGTTGCAATCTGGTCCCCAAGCTTCTTAAGAAGGGGTATCACGTTAAGATTCTGGACCTGTATCTCTTCGGGGAGGATGTCCTTGATGAATTTAAGGGCCACCCAAACCTCGTCCAGATAAAAGGCGATATCCGCGATACTAAACTTCTGGAAAAAGAAATACCAGGCACAGATGCAGTGATACATCTTGCATGCATATCTAATGACCCTAGCTTTGAATTAGACCCGACTCTGGGCAAGTCCATAAACTACGACGCCTTTATTCCGCTGGTGCAGATTTCAAAAAAGAATAAGGCAAAGCTTTTTGTCTATGCGTCAAGCTCCAGCGTCTACGGGATAAAAGATGAGGAGAACGTAACTGAAGACCTTCCTTTGCTGCCATTGACTGATTATTCAAAGTTCAAGATGATGTGCGAGGATGTTCTGCTTCAGGAACAGTCCCCTGAGTTTACGACACTGGTTATCAGGCCCTCGACAGTCTGCGGATATTCTCCAAGACTAAGGCTTGACCTTTCAGTGAATATACTTACAAACCATGCAATAAATAATGGGAAAATAACAGTCTTTGGCGGTGCGCAGAAACGCCCTAATCTCCATATTGAAGATATGACAGACCTTTATGTGTACATTCTTGGGCTGCCCAAAGAAAAGATTGCAGGCAAGATATACAATGCCGGATATGAAAACTTCACTATAATGCAGATTGCGGAGAAAGTACGGAATGTAATAGGCAAAAATATTGAGATAGTAACTACTCCGTCAAATGACAACAGGTCATACCATGTGTCTTCTGCGAAGATAAAAAAGGAACTCGGGTTTGAGGCAAAACATACGATAGAAGAAGCAGTGAAAGACCTTCAGGACGCATTTAAGGCAGGCAAGATACCTAATCCTATGGATGATATACGGTATTACAATATCAAGACAATGAAGGCGGTTAAACTTAAATAAGATTGAGCTGATAAAGGAGAAAACAGGATGAGCGCGCAGAAGATGAAAGTTGATTACTCATATCTTAAACAGCAATTTGCTGATTCCGGCCCGATACTGAAGGCCATGAAGAACCAGTTGAAGAGATGCCAGTTTACATTCGGGCCTGAGATGATAGAGTTTGAAAAGCGGTTTGCAAGGCTTATAGGCACTACACATGCGATAGGAGTAGGAACAGGCACTGATGCGCTTTTTCTGCCCATGAAGGCATTGGGAATAGGGCCAGGAGATGAAGTTATCAGCGCGCCAAACAGTTTCATAGCAACAACAGGCGCAATAGTTGCGACAGGCGCAAGGCCTGTTTATGTTGATGTGCTGGATGACTTTACTCTAAATCCTGATTTGATAGAGGCCGCTATTACAAAGCGCACAAAGGCGTTGCTCCCTGTGCATTATACAGGAGCTCCTGCTGATATGCCGAAGATAATGAAGATTGCAAAAAAATATAATCTTCCGGTTGTAGAGGACGCATGCCAGTCTATAGGCGCGGCCATCAACGGGAAACTGGCAGGGACGTTCGGGATTGCCGGAGGATTCAGCCTGCACCCGTTAAAGAACCTTAATGTCTGGGGTGATGGCGGAGTCACAGTAACAAATTCAGCACAGATGAGGGATAAACTCCTTCTGCTGAGGAATCATGGCCTTCATGGAAGGGACGAGGTAGATATATTCGGATATAACAGCAGGCTTGACACTATTCAGGCAATAGTCGGGAATTATCTCATAAAGCAGGCAAACTGGATTACCAACCAGAGGATTAAAAATGCCAATAAACTCGACAAGGCATTGGCAGAACTGTCTGGTTACATAACCTTGCCGACGAGGAAAAAAGGTTTCAAACATGTCTATCACCTTTATATGTTCTATGCAAAGAAAAGAGACCAGCTGCTTTCCTATCTGCTGAAAAACGGAATAGATGCAAAGGTGCATTATCCGATTCCGCTGCATCTTCAAAAAGCTGCACACTATCTGGGTTATAAAAAGGGTGATTTCCCTGTGACAGAGGCACAGTGCAAGACTATTATTACGCTCCCTGTTCATCAGCATCTGACTGACAGCCAGGTTAATTACATGATAGATAAAATAAAGGCCTTCTACAAAAAATAAGGAAGATGCAATGAAAGTAAAATATCTAAACCTGCCTGCACAGTTTGACATTGAGGCCATACTCGGCGATATCCGGGAGGAGTTGAAATCATGCAGGTTTATACTCGGGCCGCAGGTCCGGGAGTTTGAGTCTGATTTTGCAAAACTCTGCAAAACCAGTTATGCCCTTGGGCTTAATTCAGGAACTGATGCGCTTTTTCTCGCTCTTAAGGCAGTGGATATCGGGCCCGGTGATGAGGTCATAACAGTTCCCAACAGTTTTATTGCAACAGCAGCAGTTATTGCAGCAGCCGGGGCAAAACCGGTTTTTGTGGATGTGGATGAAGAATACAATATGGATGCCAAGCTTATTGAGCGGGCAATAACCCCGCGCACAAAGGCAATACTTCCGGTGCACCTTACAGGGAATCCTGCTGACATGCCAAAAATAATGGCTATAGCAAAAAGGCATAAACTTTTTGTAATAGAGGACGCCTGCCAGTCTGTTGGCGCTACTATTGATAACAAACCAACAGGTTCATTCGGTGATTTCGGATGTTTCAGTCTGCATCCGTTGAAGAACCTGAATGTATGGGGGGACGGCGGACTAATCACCACAAATTCAAAAGAGTTTTATGAAAAATTAATATTGCTGAGAAACCACGGGCTCAAAAACAGGAATGAGGTGGAGTTCCTGGCGTTTAACAGCCGTCTGGATACGATTCAGGCGATAGTTGCAAAACACGTGATGAAAAAACTTGATTCTGTTACGGAGAAGCGTATAGAAAATGCGCGTAAGTATACTGAAAGGCTGGCCGGTATTTCTGAGTTTGTTTCAACTCCAACAAAGAGAAAAAATGTAAAACATGTTTTTCATGTTTATGTAATAAGGGCGAAGAAAAGGGATGAGCTTGCTGGTTTTCTTGAGGAAAACGGAATAGAAACAAAGATTCATTACCCTATACCTATACATCTTCAGAAGGGATGCCAATATCTCGGATACAAGCTTGGGGATTTCCCTGTATGTGAGGCCCAGTCGAAGGAGATTATGAGCCTACCTGTTCATCAGCTTCTGACTGATAACGAAATAAATTATGTGGTGGGAAAAATTAAGGAATTTTATGGTAAAAAATAAGAAGCTTATAAAAACTGCTGTAAAAAAATCGGTACGACTTGTCCGCACCCAGGCGGACTCGCCGAGGAGAGCAACCAAGAAGGGGATAAACAGTATCCCTGCAAAAACATTGAAAGAACTTTATGAGACCATACTCAGAATCCGCAGATTTGAAGAGAAGATTATCGAGGTTTATCCTGCACAGGACATGAAGACTCCTGTACATCTCTGCATAGGAGAGGAGGCCATTGCAGCCGGAGTCTGCATACACCTCAGAAAAGATGACTACATATTTTCAACCCACAGGAGTCACGGTCACAGCATAGCTAAGGGCAGTGACATGAAACGGATGATGGCTGAATTCTACGGAAGAAAAACAGGATGCTCTAAAGGCAAGGGCGGCTCCATGCATCTGTGCGACCCTGAAAACGGCATTTTGGGGTCAACTGCCATTGTCGGAGGCGGAATACCTATTGCCGTAGGCGCTGCGCTTGCTTCTTTCATGAAGGGTACGGATATTGTGTCTGTAGCGTTTTTTGGCGACGGCGCCATGGATGAAGGCACATTTCATGAGAGCATGAATTTTGCCTCCCTTAAAAAACTGCCTATTATTTTTTTATGTGAGAATAATTTTTATGCAACTAACTCGCCTCAGTCTGCAAGACAGCCTCACGACAATATTGCTATGAGGGCAGCGGGCTATGGAATGCCGGGAGTGCAGGTGGACGGAAATGATGTGGTCGCAGTCTATGAGGCGGCAAAAGAGGCTGTTGACAGGGCACGGGCAGGCGGAGGCCCATCCCTGGTAGAATGCAGGACATACAGGTGGAAGGGGCATGTGGGGCCTGACTGTGATGTTGAAAAGGGATGCAGGCCAAGGGATGAGCATGAAATATGGCTGAAGAAATGCCCTGTAGAGAGGACAAGAAAACTGCTTCTTGAAAATAAGATTATGAGTGAAAAAGAGATGAAGAAGCTTTTGGATAAGATAAATAAAGAAATGGATGAGGCAGTGGAGTTTGGCAGGAGCAGCCCTTTCCCTGACGCAAGCGAGCTGTTTGAGGATGTTTACTATAAAGGATGAGCATGAAAATAAAGACAGGATATAATATTCTCGCTCATTCTCGCTGCGCTACGAGGTTTTTGCCTCTTGTTTATTCGTATTTTATGCTGTCTGAATATCGGCAAAAAAAACCGCTCAAATACTATATCCTGCCTGTTCTAACTTTAAATTTTGTATGGAAGGGAAATAGCTATGCCGTGGACTAAGGTATATGTAGATAAATCAGAGTTTGAAAAAGCAGCCCAGCTTCAAAAGGAAGGCCTCCGCGGCCTTACATTCAGAGAGGCATTAAAAGAGGCGACGGCTCAGATGATGGAAAAGGACGACAGGGTTTTTATAATGGGTGAGGGCGTTGATGACCCCGGAGGGATATTCGGGAGCACGCAGGGACTTCATAAGAAATTCGGAAAAGAGAGGGTAATGGACCTCCCTATCGCGGAAAATGGAATGACAGGCGTTGCGATAGGCGCGGCCATGGCAGGGATGAGGCCGATATTTGTGCATATGAGAATGGATTTCCTGCCTATGTGTATGGACCAGATAGTAAACCATGCTGCCAAATGGTGTTACATGACAGGTGGCAGGACGAATGTGCCTTTGGTAATAAGGAGCATCATCGGCAAAGGATGGGGTTCAGCAGCGCAGCATTCACAGGCGCTTCAGGCGCTCTTCATGCATATTCCCGGGCTTAAGGTTGTAATGCCGAGCACACCTTATGATGTTAAAGGGTTAATGGTATCAAGCATACAGGATGGGAACCCTGTAATGTTTATAGAGCACAGATGGCTTTATGAGCAGATAGGGCATGTGCCTGAGGAAATATATACAGTGCCGATAGGCAAGGGCATTGTGAGGAAGCAGGGAAAGGATGTAACTGTTGTGGCTGTTTCCAATATGGTTTATGAGGCAATGAAGGCAGTTCAGCCTCTTGAGGCAGAAGGAATCGCCATTGAGGTGATAGACCCGAGGACAATAAAACCACTCGATGAAGAGATAATTATAGAATCAGTCAAAAAGACAGGAAGGCTTGTGATAGTGGATATAGGCTGGAAGACGTGCGGAGTGTCAGCAGAGATAGCTGCGGTAGTTGCAGAAAAGGCATTTAACTACCTCAAGGCACCTGTGAAAAGGGTTGCTCTTCCTGATGTCCCGACCCCTAACAGCCCGGTTCTTGAAGATGCATATTATTTTGACTATAAAAGAATAGTAAATTGTGTTATAGATATGGTTAAGGGGGTGTGATACGGAGAAAGTATTTGTATCTATTATAATGCCGGCCCTTAACGAGGAGAAAAATATTCTTGCTGCCGTTAATAATACATTAAAATCATTCGATGATTTCGGGATTAACGGAGAAATCATAGTTATAAACGACGGCAGCAGGGATAAAACAAAAGCCCTGGTAGATGAAGTTATGAAGAAAGACAGCCGCGTGAGGCTGATAAATCACAATACTCCTCAGGGTATCGGCGCTTCATTCTGGGACGGAGTTGATAATGCAGGCGGAGATATGGTAACAATGCTTCCCGGAGACAATGAAAATGACCCATGGGAAATCTTAAGGTATATCAAACTGCTTGAGCAGGTAGACATGATTATCCCGTTTGTTTTTAATAAAAGGGTGCGTTCCTTATTCAGGAATGCGCTTTCATTTGTTTACAGGTTTATTATTAATACAACTTTTATGGTCAATTTCAATTATACAAACGGTACAGTCCTTTACCGGAAGTCAATTTTAAAGGAACTTAATTACCGCAGCATGGGGTTTTTCTTCCAGACAGATATCCTTATAAGGACAGTAAAAAGGGGATATCTTTTTGCAGAAGTCCCTTACAGGCTTGCATTGAGGAATTCCGGGATTTCAAAGGCTGTATCATTCCCCTCGCTTATGAAGGTCGTAAGGGGCTATCTTCGGCTGGTAAAAGACATTTATTTCAGCAAGGGCATAAATATCAAGAAGGATTTTGTTAAGGATTCCCTCACAGCAAGACGGCATAATGAAATTGAGTAGGCCAACGCAGGTATCCCCTGAACATAGAATAAAAGGAGCTTAATATCAGACGATGGAAAAGTTAATACTTGACGGCCATAAGCTGGCATGGCACAAAGAAAGGGTAGATGCCTGGCTGAGGGGCGAGCGCATAGCGCCGATAACCATTGACTGCGCTTTGACAAGACGGTGCTCATACAGGTGTGTTTATTGTTACGGCATGCTCCAGTCAAATGATGAAAAGAAGATGACCAGGGATGTTATCTTCAGATTTCTCGATGATGCAGCCGAGATAGGCGTGAAGGCTGTCAGTTTTGTAAGCGACGGGGAAAGCACGTGCTCTCCGCATCTTTACGATGCCATTTTGAGGGGCAGGCAAAACGGCCTGGATATGGCATTGGGCACTAACGGTTATTTACTGAAGGACGACAGGCTGGAGGAAATACTGCCTGCACTTACGTATTTGAGGTTTAATATATCTGCAGGGGATGCTGACAGGTATGCCTCGATACATGGCTGTAAAACAGAGCATTTTCTCAAGGTTATAAATACGATTAAGGAAGCAGTAAGGATTAAAAAGAAAAATAAACTTGCTGTAACCCTTGGCCTTCAGATGGTGCTTTTGCCGGAATTTGCGGACCAGATTATCCCATTGACAAAACTAGGGAAAGAGCTTGGAGTAGACTATCTTGTCATAAAGCATTGCAGCGATGATGAAAAAGGAAGCCTTGGCGTTGATTATTCAAAATATCATGATATGGTTGAAATTTTAAAGAAGGCTGAGGCGTATTCTGATGACACTTATCTGGTCAGGGCCAAGTGGTCCAAGATTTTGAGCGGGGGAAAACGTGTCTACAGCCAGTGTTACGGGCCTCCTTTTATTATGCAGTTTTCAGGCTCCGGGCTTGTGGCTCCCTGCGGGATGCTTTTTAATTCCAAGTACAAAAAATATCATATCGGCAATATTGCAGATAAATCGTTTAAAGAGATATGGCAGAGCGAGCGCTATTGGGAGGTTATCAGGCTGATAAGTTCAGAAAAATTTGATGCAAGGACCATGTGCGGTTCTTTGTGTTTGCAGCATAAAGTTAATGAATTTTTATGGGATTTAAAAACAAAAAAGGCTGCCTTTAAAAAAGGCGAAGGCAAGCCTCCCATGCATATCAACTTTATCTGAATATTCACCGTAGCGCAGCATTTTTACCATGCCAATTATTGATTTTGAAGCAAACATGTAGTAACATTTTTGATAAGTGGGATTTTATTTGCTTTTTACCAGAGGAGAACAAAGGAAATTATGATAGGTAAAGTAGACTGGAAGAATTTCAAAAGCGATGAAGAGATTGTGTCATATCTCTCTAAATTGCCGCGCTATTGTAATACCCCCGTAAAATCGATTCTAAGCCGGCTGAGGTTTTTCCTGAGTGTTTTATATTGCAGATTATTTGGCATTGATAAACCGTTATTTGTAGTGCTGGTGACAAATAACACATGTAATCTAAGCTGCATCTATTGTTACGGCGAATATGGCAAGCGCAGCAAAAAAGAAGATTACTCTACCAGGGTTTTGCTGGAGATAATTGACGAATTAAAAGAATTGGGGACTACGTTATTAACCGTTCACGGCGGGGAATCTCTCTTAAGAAAAGATATAGGCGAGATATTGAATTATGCCAAGTTAAAAGGCTTTTACGTAAGTTTTAATACAAATGGTTATTTTGTGCCGCATAAAATTAACGATTTATTGGGAGTTGATACTGTAGTCCTGAGCCTCGACGGCAGAGAAGAAAATAACGATAAAAATCGCGGCAAGGGATGTTATCAAAAAGTGATGAATGCTATCGACATTTTACATCAGCATAACCTTCCTGTTGTGGTTAGCGCTACTATCAATAAGCATACTCTGAATGATATGGAGTATCTTGCAGAATTGGCAGTAGAAAAGAAATTTAGAATTCAATACAGTATTTTATATAATGGCGATAAGCTGAAAACCCAGGAATATAGCGGAGTTATGACTGACGAGGAAAACCGGTCGGTTGCTAAAAAAATTCTGGCTCTGAAGAAAAAAGGCTATCCTGTATATTATTCAGGCGATATCTTAGAGACCGCTATCTACTGGCCCTTTTCATTTGATGAAAAACGGGTAATTACGAGAGCTGATGTGCAGGCAGGGTTGCAGCAAAAGAAAATGAGATTGGTCCCCTGCTATCATGGCAGGCTCAAGTATCAGATAGATGCTGACGGCAGAGTGGTTTTATGCTGGGCGCAAAATGATGCAGATGCTCCTAATGTAAAAAAAGTTGGCGTGGCAAAGGCTATCAAGGCATGCCATGATAACAAGAAATGTGAATATTGCGTGTTTTTGGCCAACAATGAACATAATGCCGTATTAAATCTCGGGCTAAAAAATATCTGGGACATAGCTGCTATTCAATTTGCGGATGCATTAGAAATTCGCAGGAAAAAGGTAAAATCGAACCAGTGACTTGCCGGCAGTTCAATAGACTGGAAGGGTAGTTATGAAGATTGTGATCACAGGGGTCTCTAAAGGACTGGGGCGATATCTGGCAATAGAACTGTTAAGGCTGGGCCATGACGTATGGGGAATTTCACGTAAAGAGCGGGAACATTCTGAAATAAAAAATCTATTTCAATATCCAAATTTTATTTACAGTGCATGTGACCTGACCAGTGAAAGCCATATCAGCCGGTTTGCAGAGGAGATTGCGGGGCGTAATTTTCCGGTTGACGTATTGGTTCTAAATGCCGCTCTGATGGGAAATGATTATGTCAATGGCGTGTGGGATTTTGAAAAATTCAGGGAGATTATGGAAGTTAATTTTATGGGAGCTGCCAATTTAACTGCGAAATTGCTTCCTTCATTCCAGCAGCGGGAAAAGGGGATTATTTTGGGAATTTCTTCTATCTCATCCATAAGGGCTCTTTTAATGGATAAGATAGCCTATGCCCCAAGTAAATCTGCGTTAAATATGATGTTCGAGTCTTTGAGGCTGCAGTTGGGGTATTCTTATCCGGGAATACGATTTATTACATTTAATCCAGGTCCTCTTGAGCAAAGGGACCAGATATTCAGCAGTTCATATTCACATATCGGCAGGAAAATAATTTCAATAATTGAAAATAATAAATATAAGGATATATACACATATCCCCTGATGAGTTCAATTATTTATAAGGTATTTCAGCTGATTCCAGACCGTTTTATTGCAAGATATATTATCCAGCCAAGGCGTAAACACAAGGAAAAGCAGAAATGACATATTGTTTAATTATGGGCTCATCAAGAGGATTGGGCGCTGCTATGGTAGAAGAATTTCTTAAAAGAGAGGATATGTTTATTATCGGGTTTGCGCGGTCGGACATAAAGGATATTAAAAATTCTGGGCAATGGCTTGCTACAAAACGGTACCGGCATATTAAAACGGATATAACCCAGTCAGAATGCACAGAAAAATTGAAGGCTATCTGTTCTGAGTTATCAGGAAAGCCTCTTATGATTATCTTTAATGCCGCCCTTGTAAAAAGCGATTCTTCGGAAAATAAGCGGATAATTTATCCTATCTTTGACGAGATTAACCGCATTGCAATAGGGGGACTCAGGCGAGTATTAGAGGGAGTCGAAGACCATCTGTTGAATTTCGGGGGAGTTTTTGTAGGTGTCTCAGCTTTCAGCGCCATAGCTCCGCCTGTTCAGGAACTCCGCCTGGCATATCCTGCCACAAAGGCCTATCTGGATATGGCGCTGCGTTGTCTAAGGTTTGCGTGGAAAGCTAAAGTTAAGGTTGTAACAGTCCATTTAGGGCACCTTGATTCTCTGGGAGATGGCAAGAGGTATTGGTTTGTACCGAATTATGCGCAGACTGCCCGTAAAATTACACAGGCCCTCGGGCGCGTAAATATCCCGAATGAAATTAATTATCCGTTTTTGTACAATTTGCTTTACAGGCGTTTCTTTGTTTTTGTGCCGGACCGGGTTTATTACTGGGCAATTAGTTTATTGACAAAAATCATACCCGAACAAAAAAAATAATTTTTGTTATTTAAATATAATATAAGTTGCCCATACGCTCTTCCAATGAAAAAACCATGACAGGGATTATGCGGAAAACAGATAACGGACTTAAGTTATGAAGCCTGATATTATTTTTTATCAGCAATACGCTGTTCCATACTTCGGAATTCTTTCTCTTGATTCCCATTTGAAACGACACGGGCTGCATGCAGATGTCTTGATCCATACCCTTGAAAAAGATCCAATTGAGGCCCTGAAAAAAATTAAGCCCGCACTGGTGGGCATCAGTTTAATGTCTCCGGAACATAACTGGCTTATTCAGACTACTGCAGCCATCCGTAAGGCGCTGCCTGAAACCAGGATTATAGTAGGAGGAATTCATTCGATTCTTTATTATCAGGAAATATTAAAAGACACTTGTGCCGATATGGTCTGCCATAGCGAGGGAGAGAATGTATTAGTGCAGGTCATCGAAGAGTTCAATAAGGATATTCCCCGATGGGAAAATATCCCCGGATTGGCATATCGTGATGATGCCGGGAATATCTGCATAAACGAGCGGGCGGAACTGGTTCCGTTTTCAGATGCAATAATCGAAGACCGGGATATCTACTTTAAGCGTTATCCTGAACTTATTAAGGACTCTACCCATCGTTTTTTTTCAAGCAGGGGATGCCTGCTTGGAAGAGAGAACTCTGCCCTTACATCTTTATGGCATTTAAAGCACAT
>JACRGY010000123.1 GCA_016212165.1 Nitrospirota bacterium | reverse complement strand
GATATAGGCAAGGTCAAGATGCCTGAATATTTTGTTGAAAACCAGAGTGGTTCTCTGAGCAAACATGACAAACTTACACCTCATATGAGCAGCATGATAATCAGCTCTCACGTAAAAGAAGGGGTAGAACTTGCAAGGCAGCAAAAACTCCCTGAACCTATCATAGACATAATAGAACAGCACCACGGCACAGGACTGATGACCTATTTTTATCAGAAGGCAAAAGAACAGGAAGGCGAAGAAAAACTTTCTGAAGATGAATATAAATACCCGGGGCCAAAACCCCAGACCCGCGTGGCTGCGCTTGTTATGATGGCAGATGCTGTCGAGGCTGCATCCCGGGTTTTAAATGACCCTACACCTGCAAGGATTGCCGCTCTTGTTGACAGGATAATAAATCACATCTTCCTTGAAGGGCAGCTCGATGAGTGCGAACTTACGTTGAAAGACATATCCGAAATAAAGAACCACTTCTCGTATATACTTACAGGAATTATGCACAAGAGGATTGACTATCCGGGTTTTAATTTTAACGAGGATTCCAAAAAATCTCAGGAGTTGCCAAAGCGCGATAATGAAGGTCTTAATAAAGAACCGGCAAAGGCTAATAAAGATAGATCTGCAGAAGCTAAAATGTAATTCAAGGAAAGCCCTCAGGCTGCTCGGCCTTAAAAAAGCCGAACTCAGCATTCTCCTTGTAAATGACAGAAAGATGAAGGCCTTGAATTCCATGCACCGCCACATAGGCAAGACAACCGATGTGCTCTCGTTTCCGCAATATAGCTGGCAAGCTGGCAAGCTGGCAAGCAATAAAGTAACTACCGGACTTGCGGACTTGCGGACTTGCGGACTTGTTCTCGGAGACATTGTCATAAACCTTCAGGCAGCAAAAAGACAGGCTCCTGAGCACGGGCTTTCATTCATGGAAGAAATAAGGTGGCTGCTGGTGCACGGAATCCTCCACCTCATTGGATATGACCATGAAAAAGGTAAATATGCCGGGAAGAAAATGAGGGAAAAAGAAAAAGAACTGTTAAAATATATGGGAAGCACAGGAAAGGATAAAAGCTGAATGCTTGCTAAACGTATAATCCCCTGCCTTGACGTTAAAGACGGAAGGGTTGTTAAAGGCGTGAGTTTTGTTAATCTCAGGGATGCAGGCGACCCTGTTGAAAACGCCATATTTTATGATAAGCAGGGAGCTGACGAACTCGTATTCCTTGATATAACAGCATCACACGAAAAAAGAAAAATCATACTTGATGTCGTGGAAAAAACCGCCAATGACGTATTTATGCCCCTGACTGTCGGCGGCGGGATTAAAACTCCCGATGATATAAGAGAACTGTTGAAATCAGGCTGTGATAAGGTTTCCGTAAATACCACTGCAGTAAAAGACCCTTTTTTTGTAAGCCGTGCAGCCGAGAGATTCGGAAGCCAGTGCATTGTTGTTGCCATTGACGCAAAACGAGTAACAAAAGACACCTCTTATACAGATGATGAGACGTGGGTGAGCAAACCCTCTTTAAAAGAAGTCCTTCTCGAAAATATTAAAGACAGATTGACATGGGCCATATCCACTCATGGCGGAAGAAAGATGAAGAGGATAGATGCAGTAAAATGGGCAAAGAAAATGGAAGAACTTGGAGCAGGAGAGATTCTGCTTACAAGCATGGACAGAGACGGCTCAAAGGACGGCTATGATATCGAACTCACAAAAACAATAGCTGAAACTGTATCTATTCCTGTTATCGCCTCAGGAGGGGTTGGCAATCTTGAACATCTCTACGAAGGGCTTGTTTATGGAAAGGCGGACGCAGCCCTGGCCGCATCAATATTTCACTACAGGGAATATACAATTAAAGAGGCTAAAGAATACTTAAAGTCAAAGGGCGTAACAGTAAGGCTGTAAACCGCAGTAGTTCCTTTTAATTAAAAACGAGCCCTGCCCTGTATATGTCAGAAGCTATTTTCCTGCACCATTTCACAGTGGCATGTTTGGAATTCTCCCACAGGCCTTCCCCGTGAATCTTCAAGCCGGCGCCTTCTGCGACAGGTTTGTGGGTGAAGATGCCCAGCCCGGCGTTGCTTACATCTATTATTATCCCGTCAAAATTAGGTTCATTTGTTTCAGAGGCATACGAACATGAAACATGCCCGAGTATCTGCTCTCTGAATTCTCTTCTGCCGTCCTCATTTTTTTTGCCTGTCGCCATGCCTGCACCTCACAACATTTTTTCTAAGTATACCAATTCCAAGTAGCCAATTTCAATATGCTGTATAAGTTCCATACAAATGCGACATACCCCCTTTCCGGATAAGGTAGTCAATTGGAGTCATCTTACCAAGAGACTTGTGAATTCTCTTGGTGAGGTAAAAGACCATATAGTCCGCAAGCTGCTCATGGAAAAGAGATT
>JACRGY010000127.1 GCA_016212165.1 Nitrospirota bacterium | reverse complement strand
TGCCAGTATGCCTGCATGAAATTGCTGACATCCAGCAGCATCCTTGTTATGAGCGGCAATTCTACGCCCATATCCTTCATGGCGGATATAACCTTAGGCAAAACATATACAAGCCAGAAAATTAAAGCACCCGAGGTCGCAATAAGCGCAAAAACAGGGTATATAAGCGCTCTCTTGATCGTCTGGGTCAAATCCTCCATCCTCTGCATGTGCTCTGCAGCGTCAGAAAGGCTTTTCCCTATCTCTCCTGTTTCCTCGCCGACCTGTATCAGGCTGGCAAAGATCTCAGGAAAGATATCTTTCTTTGAGGCAACAGTATCTGAAAATCTCATTCCGGTTTCTATCTGAGATATTATGTCGGTTAGGGCGTTTTTAAAATGCTTGTTTCCTATGCCGTTGATTATATCAGCGAGTGCGGTCAGCAATGGAATGCCGGCCTTCAGCATAACCGAGAGATTATTGGCAAACTCTATTATATCCCTGTTTTTTACGCGACGCTTCAGGAGGGTTCTTTTTAGGTTTGTTATTATCGTGCTTGCAGCCTTAACATTCAGTATATATAGTCTTTTGGAGTAGAGAACTTCGTAAACAGCTTCAATATCTTCTCCCGCAACAGTGCCCCTTATCAGGGAGCCGTCCGGAGTTATTGCCTTATATGAGTAGTATCTCATCGCTCTATAATCAGCCTGTTACCCTTAATACCTCATCCAGCGTCGTTATGCCCGATGCAGCCTTTTTAACGGCATCCTTTTTTAACGGCCTCAACCCGTTTCTTATTGCCGCTGCCTGAATTGCCGGCACGGATGCCCCCGAATATATCATCTCTTTTATTTCATCATCCAGAATTAATATTTCACCGATGACTGTTCTTCCCATATATCCTGTGCCGCTGCAGCGCGCGCATCCCCTGCCTTTGAACGCAGATGTTAAATGTAAGTCATATCCGTTAAAGACGGAAATCTCATTCTCGTTTAAATCATATTTTGCCTTGCAATTGGCGCATATTTTCCTGACAAGCCTCTGTGCAACTATTGCGAGAAGGGAAGAAGATATAAGAAAACGGTCAACATTCAGATCTATAAGCCGGGGTATTGCGGTTACGGCATCATTGGCATGAAGGGTGGAAAGAACAAGCTGCCCTGTCAGCGCAGCGCGTATGGCTATCCTTGCCGTTTCCTCGTCCCTTATTTCGCCAAGGAGTATTACATTGGGATCCTGCCTCATAAAGTTTCTGCCTGCAAGAGCGAAGTCATATCCCGCCTTTTCATTTATCTGTGTCTGCTTGATCAGGCTTAATTTGTATTCCACAGGGTCTTCAACTGTAAAAACATTTTTTTCAAGAAGGTTTATTTCCCTTAAGGCTGCATAAAGAGTTGTTGTTTTACCGCTTCCCGTAGGCCCCGTAATCAGTATTATCCCGTGCGGTTTAAGAAATAGTGATTTTATTTTTTTAACGTCAGGCTCATCAAATCCCAGCTTTTCTACTTTCAGGAACGGGCCGACGCCCGCAAGTATTCTCATTACTATATTTTCTCCATATATGGTGGGAACTGTGGATACACGGATATCATATTGTTTATTAAGAAAAGTAAAGTTGAAAGAACCGTCCTGAGGCAGCCGCTGCTCTGCTATATCCATCTCGGAAAGCACCTTTATTCTGGATACTATCCCGTTATGGGCTGCCTTCGGAATTCCGTGCCCGTACTGAAGAATGCCGTCTACTCTGTAAAACACATGAACGATATCCGGCGTTGGATTAATATGGATATCAGAAGCATTTCTTCTGAAGCCGTCTATAATGATAAGGTCTGTCAGTTTTGTTACGGTTGTGCCTGCTGCAATTCCGGCGGCCTTCATCTCAGTGATGGCGTTCCTTATGCCCTGATGAGTTGGGTTTTCCATGAAGAAATATGTACGCTCTAACGCATCGCGGAAACTGTCTTTATCTATTACACAGACATGCGGCTGATTTTTAGTAAGTCTTGTAACAGTATCAACTGCCGATATGTTGCTCGGATTAGTAATGCCGATGCTTAGCCGCCCATTTTTCATTTCAAGAGGGATGAATTCAGCTTTTTCTGCGGTCTCCTTAGGTATTATTTTCAGGGCTTCTTCCTCAATAGCGTATTCACCGAGATCCACAAACTCCATGCCGGACTGTTCCGCAAGTATCTGCCCCAGTTCTCTTGATGTTACAAATCCCAGTTTTATGAGAGTATCGCCAAGCAGATCGCCTGTTATTTCCTGCTGGATTAATGCTACGTGCAGCTGTTTCTCGCTGACAATGCCTTTTGTTTTCAGGAGATTCCCTATTTTTTCCATTATTATGCCTTACCTTGAAACCAGCATGGGCTGTAAGATTATAACCAGTTCTGTCCTTGTTTCCAGTTTATCCCTGCTCCTGAATAAAGCGCCCAAAACAGGCAAATCACCCAGTATCGGCACCTTATTATCCTGAGTGCTTTCCTTTTTCGATATCAGGCCGCCGATTATAATCATCTGTCCGTCCCTGACTTTCACCGTAGTGCTGAGTTCTTTTAAATCTATGGTAGGAAGCGATATCTGGGTCTGGTTGCCGGATTGCCCGACGGTTCTTTCTTCAACGCTTACCAGATCGGAGATTATAGGCGTTATTGTCATGGATATATCCCCATTTTCGTTTATATACGGAACGATCCCTATAATAATCCCTGATAGGATAGAACTCGTGCCTACCGTGAATGTGGTTATAGGAGTTGCGCCGGCAGTTGTCGTGGTTGACGTTTGCACCTGTGAGATGATAGTCACATTCCTTCCAACACTCAGAAGCGCTGTCTGGCTGTTCATTATATTTATTCTTGGGTTTGATAATGTCCTGATTTCTCCCTGCTGTTCTAATGCCTTCAGGAGAGAAGTTAAGTTTGTGCTTGTAACTCCTACGCTGAAAGCCGGAAGTGTTGAGCTGACTACATCGGAAAAACGCTGCGTCTGGAGCGTAACCAGATCTCCTCCTTTCCCCCTGTCAAGAAGACTCCAGTCAATGCCGTATTTAAGCCCTTCTTTTAGCTGTACCTCAGTTATCTTGGCCTCTATCAGTACCTGCCTGTTGATTATTTTTTTGATGGTGTTAATATATTGTTCTACCCTTTCGATGCTCTTTTTTGATGCTGTCACTGCTATTGTTCCGGTCAACCTGTTAACTGTAAAACTTTGCTGGACTGATGGAGGAGCAGGCGCCCCGGCAAGCGCTGCAGTTGTGCCAAGTATGCTTGAGACGGTTTTTTCTATTGCATCCCAAAAATTGAATGCGGCAGGATCGCTTTTCGACGTTTGCGTGACACCGCCTTTTATGTTTGTAGCGCCTGCCGTCGAAAGTGTTGTTCCAGCAGTCCCGGTCGTTCCTGTTGTTGTTCCGCCTATCCCGATTATACCGCCTCCAAGGATATCGCCGCCCACATCAACATTATAATTCTGAATGATAGAAGGATGCCCGAGTTCAAAGAATTTAGTGTCTGTAGCCTTTACGATAAGCGTATTATTTCTGATATCATAAAAGTAATCCACAGAGGAGATAATAGTGTTAAGGGCGTCTTCCGCAGTTATATTTTTTAAGGTAATAGTTATTGGAGTTTCAGGGTTTACCCCTTTTTCCATGACGAGATTAATTCCCGTTGACTCGGAAATTACATGAAGCACGTCTCTCATCGGGGTATTTCTTGCGGATATATCTACGACCTTTGTCTTTAAGGAAGAGATATCTTCGGCCGCCGGAATAAACTGGGGTGTCTTTAACTCCGGAGCAGGCGGTTTCTCGGTCTCCGTCTCTTTTGTCTCTTCCTGTATCTGTACCTTTTTCCCCGTGTCCGGGGACGCACACGACAGGACAAATGTGGCAAACAGCAAAGAAAAAAGAACATGCCTGATGCAGGGTTTTTTTATTGCTCTATCTTTATCCATTCCTCCCCCTCTTTATTCTTTATCAGCACCCTGTTTCTCTCTATTTTTTTTACTTTGCCGTGGTCAATGATATCGCCCTCTTTTACTACTATATCATTTATTATTGCCATTTTTCTGTTTTCACTTATAAGAATAAGAAGGACTTTTCTTTCCTTTCGAGGGAATATTTCCGAAAGCGGAATATTTGGGAAATCCTTTTGCGCAATAACGGGCAGATCCATGGGGCTTTTCAGGTCCGTTACAGTAACCGGCTGTTTTTGTATGACAGCAATTTTTTTATATGAAAATCCTGAAATATCCCGTTCTGCTGATGAGAGTACAGGCTTAAATTCGAAATAGGAGAAGACCATCATTGAAAGAATAATAGCAGTAAAGGGCAGCAGTATGATTGTTGTTTGTTTCCTGTTAAATAGCATTTCGAGTTTTAGGTTCTAATTCATTTTTTCTTGCCTTTTAGGGTCCTGATATCTCCTGTGATTTCATACGAAACAGCTTTGTCCGGCGTTTGCGATAAAGATATCCTGCTGATATTAAAAACCGGGAACCTCCGCGATTGAAGATAACCTGTCTTATTAACAAAATCCGCATAGTCTTTCAAGGGCGCCTTTATAATGACGGGCAGGCTGACCTCATCCCCCTTGTATTCCATGGGGGCAACGGCAATCTCAGCTTCCTTCATTCCGGACTTTAATTCGTCAAGACTGGTTAAGAGCTGCATCTCGGGAACCTGTAAAATTATATCAGGGGGCACAATCTTGTCCATGCCTGCCATTATGGAATCCATATCCGCAACCGCACCCTGCATTGTAAAAAGATTTTGTCTGGCGGCCTGTAAGTCCTTTAAGGCGCCGGAGAGGAAATTCTTATACCTCGTTGAAATAATAACCCCCGAAAGGGCCATGAAAATAAATAATCCTGATAAGGCATAACAATAAAATAACCGCTTCAGTTTATTATCCATATCTCTTGGCTCGTCCATAATATTTAATTGCCTTTAAACCTGGCTTCAATATGAAAACTTTTATCCTTTAAGTCTATTTTATCCGATAACAATTCTATTTCTTTGTTCCTTTTAATGGCATCCAGCAAGGCCCGATAGTTATTGTGCATATCGGCAAACCCCTCCGAGATAATAACCCCATTAATGTTAAAAAGCAATGATACGCCTTTTTCATTATTAATCTGGATGGACTGAATATTTACGTTTTTTATGCGAAACTGTTCCATAATAATCAGCAGCCTCTGGAAATCATGGGCAGAACCCGCGCTTTTTATGATATTTATCGCAGGGAACAAACCCTGCAATTTTTCGTATTTAGCCCTGTAATTGCTGAAGGCCGGCTCCATGCTTTTTATCTCTGCCCGCAAGGATTTAATTTTTTCCTTTAGTAATAAAATCTCCGGTATTTTCATGCCTGTATAGCCTGACCCGAGGAGGGAAAAGATTAGAAAAAGCGCCGTGAGATATCCGATTGCTGTTTCCCGGGCATAAAACTTCCTGTAATCCTGGGGAAGGATATTGCCTTCTTCCATATTCTTGACACGAAATATCGCCGATACCGGCGTGATAAATTCTTCTATAATATTTTTTTCTGCGGCTATGATGTTTGGCGGATGCATAATACAGAGTATAGGCAAGGTTAAATCTATGTCCGAATGGTAGCGGTAACAGGCCTCGCCTACCAGAGCTATCAATGTCGGATTAAGCTTCAGCTCCTGGCGGCAATAGGCTATGGTCATATTTATATTCTGGATGTCGGGATTATGAATGCCCTTTTCCGAGAATTGCGTCAGCCTGAATGGAAGAAAAAATCTGTCCTTAACGAAGAATAATGCCGTATTCCCTCCTGTTCCGGCAATACAGAGCGCAAGTTCATTTTTCAGGCTAATGGATGAATTTACCAGATGGGCCAGCGCAAAAGTACTGGGATATAAGTACTTTATTTTCTTATTGTGCTTGTCGAATCTGTTGATTATGCCGAATAAATCTTCGTTGCTGACAGCAAAGATAAATATCTCCTTCATCATTCTGCCTTCATGAAGCTTTTCGCCGAGGACGGTGTAAAGAAATGAAGGGTTTCTGAGTTCAGGAAATTTTTTCTTTATTTCCGAAGCAATAATGCTTTTGATGTATTGTTCCTTGACAGGGGGAATAAGCAGTATATCCTCATGGAATGCCTTAAAATCACAGGCAACAGTAAAATGCCTGGTATTTTCTCGCCTCAGGAAGTCGTCAAATTCTTCATCCCGAAGAATAAGAGTTTTTTCAATCAATAACTTTTCATTGTCCGATGAAGCATATACTACCTTAATTATTTTATTTTCGAAGCTGACGGCAACCTGTCGTGCCAAATATACCTCCAAAGGGAGAAGTGAGTTACTTGCATTATATCATGGCTACGACTTATATTTTAAATTGGTTCAGGATTTTTCTTATGCCTTTGACCTTAAATCAGCCGCTAAACTGTTCAAACAATGGATATACCTTTGAGGTTTAAAATATTGTATTACGCAGGCAGGCTTTTACAATTTCTTCTCATAGACCCTGTACTGTTTGTAAAGCCTTCCTCCGATCATTTCTACCAGGCGCTGAATAGGGATGTTGTCTTCGAGTATCCATGAGAATTCGACTCTTCTGTAGCCGCCTTTTTTTACGCCCTTGAATCCTTCCCTGAAGAGAATGGCATCCACTCCCTTGTTCCTGTATTCTTTTTTTATCCCGAGCAACAGCATCCTGAGGTCTTTTATTTTTCCTGAATAATACAGGGCCTTTAGTATCGTCAGCGGATTAATTTTTCCGTTCATGTGTTTCAGGACATAATTGAAGTCAGGAATGAGCCCCATAAAACCAACGGGCCGGCCTTTGTCTTCTGCTATCAGCGTCATCTCAGGCACTACAACCTGCCTGAGCCTTTTGCCAAGATGATTAATTTCTTCATGTGTTAAGGGAATGAATCCCCAGTTATGTTCCCACGCTGAATTATAGACCTCCCTGAATACCTTCATCTCAGAATCAAAAGTTTTTTTATTTACCGGCCTGAATGTAATCCCTCTTTTTTCTGCTATTGCAGCAACCCTCAGGATTTTTTCAGGAAGCCGCTCCTTTACTTCATAGATGTATGCATAGAGGTCTTTTGATTTATACATTCCGCAGGCTCTCATCAGTTCATTGTAGTAGGGCATGTTATACGGAGTCATGAGCATAGGGCTTTCATTAAACCCCTCGATAAGAAACCCGCATTCCTCGTTTGTCGAGAAATTCATGGGCCCTCTGATTATCTCCATGCCTTCTTTTTTCAGTTCTATGCAGGCCTTATCGAGTAATGCTGATGAAACCTCCGGATCATTGATGCACTCAAAAAAACCGAAGAACCCGGTTTTTTCATTATGAAATTCGATGTGCCTTTGATTGACTATTGATGCTATCCTGCCGGCGCATTTCCCGTGTTTTTCTGCAATAAAGTATTTTACCGTTGCGTGATTGAAAAAAGGGTTTTTATCAGAAAACTGCTCTTTTGTTTCTTTTATCAGCTGCGGGACATAGCAAGTATCGTTTGAGTATAAAGGGAAGGAAAATCTTACGAACTCATCGAGGCCTTTTGCTGTCTTAACCTCTATGATTTTTACAGGGCACAAGATAAATCCAGGCTACTTAATGAGCCCTAATGCCCTGCCTGTTTTAGCAAAGGCATTAAGGACTGTGTCAAGATGTTCATCTGTATGTGTTGCCATATAGCTTGTCCTTATCAGCGCCTTGCCATTAGGCACTGCAGGGCTTACGGCAACATTGGCAAAGACCCCTTCTTCCTGAAGCATCATTGCAAACCGGAATGCTATCTCATTTTCTTCGACTATTACCGGTATTATAGGCGTCTTGCTCGGGCCTGTCTCAAACCCCAGGCCTTTAAATCCTTTCAGCATCTTTTTTGTGTTTTCCCATAGCCTTTCTCTTCTCTCAGGCTCATTTTCGATAATATCAACGGCAGCGCTTACCGCAGCTATTGATGCAGGAGGAGGGCTTGCGCTGAATATCAGAGACCGCGCAAAATGTTTTATGTAGTGGATTAAGCTTTCCGAACCTGCTATGAAGCCTCCGATTGATGCAAGGGACTTGCTGTATGTTCCCATGAGGATGTCAATTTCCTTCTCGAGCCCGAAATGTTCTGCTGTCCCTCTGCCTGTCCTGCCGAGGACCCCGATGCCGTGCGCATCATCCACCATAACCCTTGCCCTGTATTTTTTTGCAAGCTCCACGATCTCCGGCAGGTTTGCAATATCTCCTTCCATGCTGAATACGCCGTCAACAATAATGAGCTTGCCCCTGTCTTTGTTTTCCTCCAGGACCCTCTTCAGGTCTGTCATATCATTATGTTTGAATTTTTTTATATCGCCGTATGAGAGCCTGCATCCGTCAATAATACTTGCATGGTCCATCTTGTCTATAATTACTGCATCGTCTTTTCCGATTAGTGCCGATATAACGCCCAGATTAACCTGAAACCCTGTAGAGAATACAAGCGCAGCCTCCTGTCTCATAAACTTTGCCAGCTTGTCTTCGAGATTAACATGGATATCGAGAGTGCCGTTTAATAACCGGGAGCCTGCGCAACCGGAACCATATTTTCTCACAGCCTCTATGGCAGCCTCTTTTACCTTTGGATGGTTCGTAAGCCCGAGATAGTTGTTGGAGCCGACCATTATCATCCTTTTGCCGTTTATTATTACCTCAGGGTCCTGTGCGCTTTCGATTACCCTGAAATATGGATAAAGCCCGTAAGACATCAGTTCCTTTGCCTTTGTGAACTTAAGGCACTTTTCGAATATGTCCGGCGATTCTTTTACAGCCATTGATGAATCCTGTACCAGTCCGCTGTCCATTTTACACCTTCCTTTATCCCGACCTTAGGAACAAACCCAAGTTCTTCTCTTGCCTTCGATGAGTCGCATACCCAGTAAGGGTGCTGCAGCTCTTTTATCTTGTCTTTGTTTATAATGTTACTCTTCCCGCCAAGCCTTTGTCCAATGCCTGCAAACAGAGGCATTATAACCCTGGGTATTCTAAGACGTACCGGCTTTGTTCCGACTGCAGAGGATATCACTTCTGCGATTTCGTCGTTTGAATATATCCTGCCGTCAGACAGATAATATGTCTTCCCTTCAGCTGCATTATTTTCCGAAGATATAATGGTCCCCCTTACAAGGTCATCAACATATAATAAAGAATAATAGCACTTTCCCCAGCACAGGAAAATACCTTTTCTTAGCATCTTGAAAAAAGTGTACATGTCTTTATCCCTTGGCCCGTATACCGCAGGCGGCCTTATGATGGTAAACGGGATGATGCCTTTGTGTCTTAAGACTATACGCTCAGCTTCAAGCTTGCTTTTTCCGTATGCAGATACAGGCCTCGGTTCAACAGCTTCACTGACGGGTGTCCTGTCATGGCACGGCCCTGTTGCGGCAAGGCTGCTCAGATAGACAAATCTTTTGATATCGAGATTTTTCTCTGCTACCGCCTGGATGAGGTTTTCTGTGCCGTTTGTATTAACAAGGAAGAAGTCTTTCTCATTTTTTGCCTTGGTGAGCCCTGCCAGATGAAATATGTAATCAATACCGGTGACTGCGTTAAGCAGGGATTCTTTTTCCGTGCAGTCGCCATAGGCAAGGCTGATATCGAGACCCTCTATCCACCGCAGGTCAGAGGTCTTTCTTACAAGGCAGGTAACGCTATGCCCTTTTCTCAGAAGTTCTTCAACAAGATGGCTTCCTATGAAACCTGTAGCTCCTGTTACAAGGGTTTTCATTGAGAATATTTTTGCAGTTATAGCGCTAAGAGTCAAGCTTTTTAGCTCATAAAACTTCCAGATAGAATGGGCATATACTAAAAACTTTGTTGACAAAGACTCGGATTCCCCTTGACACAAAGATTTCTTGAATGATATAAAACAGCACATTCTTCTAAGAAGGGGGATAAAATTCTTGGAAAGATACGCAACCTTATGAGGCTTGTCTTGAGTTCTTATAACCTAACCGCCAATTTGAGAAATTGTAACACCCAAAATGAGAAAAACGGCTTTTTGACCCCTTTCAGTCGGCCTTTAATGGCCATTTAAACCCTCAAAAATTGGTTATTATCAACTCTCCGACCCGTCTGGCTTTTGAGTTTTGCCGGTTATTCATACTGTATAGCACCGGAGCGGTTTCTACCACCCTAAAACGACTGTAAAGCTTTCTTATCGTGGGGTGGTCATCATAAGATAGGATAAACCTTCCCGATATCCCTTTGAGAGTATTCCTTAATCTCGTGTGGTCATCCTCTGTGAAGGTGTGCTGGTAGTATTGTTTACCGCAAGGCTTATCAAGCAGCATGCGGTATGGCGGGTCGCAGTAGAATAACGTCTCTTTCCGGTCGTAATTCGGAATAAGCCGGTCAAAAGACAGGTTGTCTATATACACGTTCTTTAACCTATCCCTGGCCGCTTAAAGCTTTTCTATCCCTTCACAGTATTTCGGCCCTCGATTGGGGCCAAAGGCATACCCCGTGAATATCCCGCTCCCGAATGAATTTCTAATGCAATAGTAAAAGGCGATGGCCCTATCCACATCGTCTTTGAATTTCCCTGTTTTTATAGCCTTCTGAAAGATAAAATATTCTTCCCTGCTTGATAAGAGGAAATACTGTCTGCGCTTAAAAACATGCAGCTTATTTCTCACAACTCTAAAGAGATTAACGAGGTCGGAATTTAGATCGTTCCATGTTTCTACTTCTGAAGGCTGTTTTCGAAATAACACCCACCCGGCTCCGCCGAACACCTCAACATAAGTCTTATGCTCCGGCATCATTGAGATTATTGTTTTTGCGAGGATACGCTTGCCGCCAATCCATGCGAGAAAGCTGTTCATAACATAGACTCCTTTTAATTCTGCCTGCTATAATCCCATGTCGGTCCGGTCCGGACGACGGGGAGTAGCAGGGGTTCCTGTGGTCTATGTTTGTGCATAGATCGGTGTCCCGTTTGCCGCGGGACGCCTGCTCCCTACTCCTTAAATCAAACCGGCCAAGCCGTGTGATTCACTACATCTATTGAATTAGGATCACTCGATGCCTGCACCTCGGCTTCGATGGTATTGGATGCGTCTCTGATCTCCTGACATGCCTGCTGCCTCGCTGTATAGTCGGCTGCTGTCAGTGTGGTGGCCACTCCAAGCTCGCATTGATCGTGGTGCCGGCGCACCTGCCAGTCGGGCAATACTATATCAATTTTCAGGGCTGCCACGCGTTTTGTTTCGGTGATACGACTCCCCCTTAATTCATCAATTGTAAACTCGGGATCAGGCGCATTCCCTGCGGCCAACCATACTTGATATTCCTGCCAGTCTTTATTCCCTGTCTCATCCATAATAATTGTCCCATCACTTATTCTCTTTACCCCATTGCCTGAAATCTTATACATTTCTCCTCCTTGTTAAAGTTCTGCATCGGCAGCGAAGTGCCAATTGATAAAAGTATTGCCGCTATCCATAGCGAGATTTATTGTGTAATTGTTTTTTGCCACGGTAACCGTTGGAACCCTATCACCGCCAGGGCCTCCCGCCATATATATATACCCACTCGCGCCGGAATTAGGAGAATAAGGCGTAAATGAAGGAATCACTCTTTTACAGACCTTAAAATTATGCGAGCTATATGCTATAGCATTTCCTGCCAGGTAGCCGAAATAATAACTTCCTGTGACCGTTACGGTGCCCGGCGCTGTCTCACTGTCATAACTCTTTTCAAAATACCTCATGCATAATATTTTTTCCTGCCCTATATCACGCCTCTCAAAATCTGTGCGAACCCCATGCTCAAACTGGATGTCGGTCAACAGTAGATAATCATTAATAGCAGCGTCCGTATCGTCAAGCCAGAGAAAAACCGCAACGTTTTTGGCCCCCGCTGCATCAATGTTGATATTTTCCGCCTTAAAGATATCCTGCCAGTTTGCTGAGAGTGCCAGGTTGGCAGGCGCATTTTCATAGACCCAATTTGCGACAAGTGTGGGGTTCACTCCCTCTGCACCCCATGCAGCTACCACATCTGAAGTTACGCTATCCTTAGCGCCTTGCCATGATAAAATAGCCACACGAAGGTTGTTCAACCCTAAAGCTTTTGCCTTCGCGCCCAATGATGCGATGGAATTAATAAGGCGAGCGCAATTTGCATTTTCGACTATTTGCAGCAGGCCGAATTTCTTGTTGGCAACAGCAATAGTCAGTTTCATAGCTGCTCTCGCGCCCGAAGGTAAATCAACTGATTCCTGAGACGGCGTGACCACCCCATTGCCGTCAGAGAGCACTATCCAGCGATCAAAAGTATATACATCATCATTAACAGCAGCTCCCAAAGCCCTCTCTGTGATAATCCCATCCCCGTTGAGCAATGTATTTTTATTGCGGATGTGCTGCTCCCCAAGAAGACTAATCATCTGAAAGTCCACCCCGTCATATACCACTGTTATTATCTGCCCGGCCTTAATATCCCCTGCCGCAAGGGGCTGATCAAAGCTCTTACTTATATCCTTTGCGCCAAGGCCGTTAACATTAAGTGTGGAAGCCCCGGTGTTGGCGTTGGCAGCCATGAAATGGATAGGCATACCAACAATATATTCTGTGAGCGCAGGCACAAGCGCTATAACATATGCGTTTGCCGCGCCGGTGTCGGCTGCGTAATCTATGGCGGCGCTGCCGTCTGCATCCGCGCCATCATGCCGATGGCCCGAAGACCCAAAAAGCTTATTGAGAAATGCCGCGTTAACTATTGTCCCCTGCACCCCTTGCTGCGGGTTTCCGTCTACAAAATTTGTTTTGGCCATGCTTTTATTCCTCCTTAGTTATAGACAAAAATTATATAAGTGTGCGCCGGTTTAAGGTCATTTAACAAATCCTCAATTATGGTCTGCACAGGCCACCAGAGAAGCCTCTCTGCTGCGCTTGATTCCCCGGATCTAAAATAATAAAGAGACTGCCCCGATATATGCACCCGCCATATAAAAATACTCTCCTCGACATAAAGAGTATCACCCGCGTAACTGAGTCCTGCCATGAATGGATGAAGCTCCTCAATGGTGATGGTGTATCCCATTGCGGCAGCAACATCCATAAAATACTTTCTGTCGAGTCTGCCAATCTCCCTGAGCTTTCTGATAATAGAATTTCGCCTCAGCTGTAATGTGTCATCGGCTCCGGGCGTAATGCCGCAGACCCTTTCCCAACAGCATAAAAGCTCATAGGCCCCGTCAGGGAACATCTCTTTAAGCAGGTTGTCAACTCTCGCCTGGGCGGTATCGAGATACTTGCCTTCAATCTCGATGTCTTTGTTAAATTCACCGCCGAGATCAAAGGGAAATAAAAGTTTAAGCGAGTCTTTATGTAACACTGATTACCCCCGGCCGTATCATCTCGTATGCGCCAGGCACAACATTGTTTGCAGGCGTTGTTATGGTTACATCATCAGCTCCATTATCTATTGCTATATTAACGAGCTGTGTTTTATAGAGCGTCTGCCCCGGTATCAGGGTCTTAAGATATGCTTCAATGTCGGCCGCCGCCTGTGATTTATTTGCATTCTGCCCCGTGACTTCGATATCAATATTTTGAGTGAGAATTGTTGGCGGCAGGATACGCACTACAGATGCCGTTACGGGCCTTAGGTTCTCTGTGCTGGATTTCACCTCTGCGATGAGTGATATCACCTTATATTTTTTAGCTGTGGCCTCAAAAATGTCATCAGCCAGAGCCAATTGTGTTGCGCTGTCCACTGAGACAACTGTTGTCTCTGTCCCATCTGTGATATTTTCAACCTTATCGCCTTTTTTAATCGTCCATGTAGCATCGTTAAATTTTGCGTTTGCGTCCACAAGTTTTCCCGCGGAAAAGGCAGTATTCTCCCCTGTATGGTTATGGAGAATATAACTCTCGCTTACGGCCTTGAAAATATCATCTGTGAGGGTAAGCTGAGACGCGCTGTCAACAGAGACGACCGTTGTCTCTATGCCGGAGACCGGATTCCTCACAATATCCCCTACTGAGACAGGGTGAGACGCTTCCGCAAAATCTGCCGCGCCGTCAATGAGCTTGTTTGCCGAGACCGTAGTGACTTTACCGATACGTGCAGAGGAGCTCGGTATCTCCGAGCCGGTGTTTGCCTCATTCGCAACGATTACCACGTCCACGGTGCCGAGTCCCTGCGCCAAAGGGAAGCAGTATGCAGCCGCTATATTATCAATCTCCATCTCCCACTTGATATAGTCGTATTTATTACCACCGGCAGGCGGCCTCCTGATCCAATCCAGCAGCCGGGCAAGATATGCTTCATCCGTCTCTTCATAGGTGCGCTCAATCCCCCGCACCCAGCCGTGATGATCGAGATTTCCTGAATCTGCTGTGTCCGGGAATATCTGATCACCTGTCCATTCTATACCCTTATAAATTCCCCACAGGGCGCTGGCCATGCCTTGGCGATTGCCAAGGTCTTCGTATTTTTCCTTGCCGGTCTTCCAGACGCCTTTTTCTAATGCCTCTTTTTCCCAAGCCTTAATGAGCTGCTCTGCCTCGTGATGGGAGAGGTCTTTGCAACTATTACTGAAGCCGTGTTTTTCCATAATGCGGTCGCCGTATGCTTCCTTTGTCAGCGCCAGTGCGTGCTCCAGTGTATGGATGAGCTTAATCTGCCTTTTGTCTATCTGCTCCCCTCCTTGATAAGGAGGGGCAGGGGTGGTTGATGCCGCGCTGTTCGTCATTTCCTCACCGAGCAGTTTGTACAGGTTTTATAGAGCTTTAATGTTTCCGGATTGCCTGCCTTCATGCCAATCTTCTTTGCAAGGTTCCATTTTTCTGAGCATGTATTCGGGGAGATAGAGCCGAGTATAGGGCAGGTGATGCCGCCGTTGTCATTGCCGAAGATTTTTTTAACGCGCTGTTCTATCTTGGCTGTGGATGCATTGTATTTCCCCTGGCAGACGAGATCAACGGCAGCGCGCGAGATGCCGAGTTCTTTTGCTACCTGCTTAGGCCCTTTGGGTTTTCCATCCGGCCCGATAGCCGCGACTTCTTTCCGTAGAATATCAAGCCACATGGTTCACCCTCCCTTGGCTCCCCGCCTTTTTAAGGAGGGGTGGCCGCAGGCCGGGGTGGTTGCTTTTTCTACCCTGTCCAGAAAACTTCCGGGCTTCACGTGAAAAACGGCTTTCTTTTCTGTATCTCCTGGAAGCGAGTCTCCATTTAAGGTCTCATTATCTTTTACTTCCATAAGACTCTCAATATTTGGATCATATAGACATCTCTTCTGTACAGGACATTTGGGCCCTGTGTTTTTTATTAGCTTCCATACCTTCTGAGGCCAGCCCTTTATGGATTTCCTTTTGCCAACTTTCCTCAGGTAACCCGCCTTCGAAAGCAAATGAATAAAGCAGATAACTGTGTTGGCATTTGCTCCTGTAAGAACCTGCACCTCTTCAACCGTAAACTCATTAAGACCCCTGAAAATTTTCCATATCTTTTCCTGGGATGTCATTTCTTCACCCCTGTGAGATGCGCTGCCGTCACTTCCTTGAGGCTGTTGGTCCTTGCTATGGCCTCTGCCCTATAGAGATGCACCACAACGCGCCTGAAACGGTTGGCCTGGCTGTGGATGTGCTGCACAGCGTCATCGGAGAGCTTGCACTCACACATTTGCTCTGCTACTGATTTAACATCCGCCTCTGAAAGAGGGTGAAATCTGATTATCTCAGAAAATCTGTCATAGAGATGCTTGAACCTCATGAGCTTTTTATCTGCCTGATCCATGCCGATAAGTACAAGTGGAGTCCCGGTGGTATCGTGTATGTCCCTCAATGTTTCTATGACACGTGCGTCATGAGCTAAGTAATCAGCCTCGTCGATAAATAATGTCGTCGGCCTTTCAAGCAGACGATCAACCGCCTGCCGGAAGATATCGGATATCCTTCTCTGCGGCGCTTCTCCCAGCTCCGCAACTATCTCTTCGAGCAGCCACCGACCGTTCATTAGTTTTTTTGTCCTGATAAATGCCCCGTCATTTTGGGCGCACCACCATAGGCACGTGCGGGTCTTGCCGAGCCCCGGCTCTCCAAACAGGAGGGACATACCCGGAATTCCGTCTTCACGTTTATGGAGCCTTGTCATAGCGGAAACAAAATTGTTCACGTTAGAGGTCTTTGCAAAAACTTTTTTCATTCTGTTATAATCCTCCTGAGTATTTCTGAACTGGGCCGCTTATGCGGCCTTCTTTTTTTACTGCGTTACTAAAGCCTCCTTTCTTTTCTGTTTTTCAAAAAATGTAAAGAGCATATTGAAGTCATCTGTTGTCATGAACCAATTCACCCATGCCTGATCTTCCTCGGTAAAAACACCGTATTCGAGATGCCACTGATAGCGTTCGATGTTGTCATTGAAGAGAGGGCGGCTCTGCGGTTCGAGGCGGGTGATATCCGCCTGTGTTCGCTGCTGTTCGCCCGTGTCCGTTAGCTCCCCGCCTATTTTAGGAGGGGATAAAGGGGTGGTCACACATTCCTCCGGTATCCTCTCCTCAATGGCAGGTGTCTGTATGTTCTCTGCCTCAAGCCTGTCTGCAATGCGCGGGGAAATCTCCACAACTTTCTGCCAGTCAAGTTCAGCGGCTTTTTTAAGACCGATAAGTTCTTTCGCTCCCTGAATTGTTTTTTTCTCAGCTTTGCGCTGCATTGTAATGCCGCGCCTGAGTTCTTCTACGTCCTTGGGTGTGCCCATGACTCGCGCCAATGGATGAACGCTCATCACGCGCTTTGCAACGCAGACGAATTCTCCGTTCAGGGCATATACCTTTATATATGACAGATCAAAGAGGCTGTAGCGTATCATCACCTGTTCTCTGAGTCCGTAGAGGTTGTCGTCATAGTAATCCGCATTTAAAAATGTGATGCCGTTCCTTCTGATATTTTTTATGGTGACGTCCATCATGAGATCGTCAAGCTCATTGATCTCCACTCCGGGCCCCTTGCCTTCGCTGAAGACCTCTCCTATGGGCTTGCCTTTGACATGCGGGCATTCCTGCGAGCGGTGGAATTCAAGCCACATCTGGATTAACTGAACTGTCTCTTCTATCGTGGGGATATATTCGTTATGGAGTGCCTTGTGAAATTTCTCGTTGCGCATCATATAAGCCGGTTTGTCTGAGATGGATGAACCTATATATGATGGCAGCAGCCTTTCAAAGGTGTTTGAAAACTCTTTAAACCACCTTTCAATGACCTTTGCGCGGGCGTTATATGGCATCGCAAAGAGGGGGATTATCCCGAGTCTGCCGAAGAGGCCGTTGAAACCGGCTTCTTCCAGATTCACAGAGCCCGTGAAGAATCTTGATCGGAATGCCTTGCCGTTATCCTGATAGGAGACAACCGGTTTTTTGCCGAGGGCGATTATTGAATTCCGCAGGGCGGAGGCTATGCACTGAGTGTTTTCTTCGACCATGATTTCATAGCCTGCGAGGTCAAAGGACTTCCAGTCTATGTATGCCACCAACGTTGCGCGGCAGGGCTTGCCGGTATATGGATTGATGATCTGGAAGTTCAGGCGGTGGCCGTCTGCGACAAGAGCATCTCCTACGTTCAGCAACGAGGGGTCTCTCTTGATGTATGGTTCGACTTTATCCTTTAATGCCTTTTGTCCTTCGCGCATGAGCACCCACACGTCATATTTTTTTGCCATGAAGTCTTCAGCATAGCGCCGGAAGGTCATGTCTGATTTTGCTGTGGGGATACCTCTGCTTTTGAGTATGAATTTAGTAAGCCTGGTTGCCTCGCCGATAGAGACTTTATTTGCACTGAGTAGGCAGCCGAGAAATATTTTTTCCTCTGCCCCGAAGAGCCGCTGCGACTGCGACCCGTTGTATTGAGGCGCAAGGAGTTTCCAGTCGCCGGTGCAATTCAGGGATTTCTTCCATCGGTATAATGTCTTGACTGTGGTATCGCCGAGCACGGCGCGTATGTTCCGCAGAACTATACCCGTGTTATATGCCTTCTCGAACTCTTGATCAAGATCGGTTTTATTGCCCTCATGCGTGCGCCTGTATTCTTCCCACGCTTTAAGAATGTCCATGCGGGCCAGTGCGACCTGCCGGGACTTTGCGGACATGCCGTCATCGGTGAAGAGCGGAAGGCTTTCCTGAGGGGACTGCGAAGCCCCCGTATTCACCGGGGCAGGCTCCGATTCGGGACTGTCCCCTGACATCTTTATGGGAGAGACGACAGACAGTGTTCTCATTTGCCGACCTTCTTTCCGGTATGCTCTTCCCATCGCTCAATAAAAAGGACAGAGCGTTTTTCCATCTCGACCCGGAAGCCCTCGACTTTGGCCTGGAGTTTGTCGTTGCCGATAATTGAAGGGTCAAAGGCAAAGCTCGACAGGAGATTGTCGAGGCGTATGAATGCTTCCTGTATCATTGAGAGTGGTTTCTCTGCCCATGAACCGTCCGGAGCGGTAGGAACCATGCTGTATAACTCATCACGTTCTTTTTGAAGTTGTTTATTTAGTCGGCGTATTTCATCAGTCTTTCCCTTGACTATCTCATCGGTGTTGTCCCTGAGGTCTTCGACCAATTTCCGCAAATCCGTGTGGGACATAGACATCAATTCATCCCTATCCTTTCCGGCAAAAAGACCAAGCTGTTCAAACTTTTTTAGCTCCTCTTCCGGGGCTTCGAGAAGGGCATAAACCTTGCTCACTTGTGCCAATTGGCACAAATTGATGGCAGGATATTTTTCTGCCTTCATTGCGGCATTCATAAATCTATAAGCTGTACGCCGGGGGAGACCAATCTCATCTTCTACTATGCGTCCAAAATCGCCATGTCCTTCTTTTTCTTGGATTATGAGTAAGAGCTTGCCGACAGTGAGGATATCCTCTATGGATCTTTTGAGGAAGCGACGCGCCTCATTAATATAGATTGTGCGTTCGTATGGTAGATCGCCCTCAATTTGTTTTGTAAGTGCCTGTCGTTCAGCGATTTCCGGGTCAATTTTTTCAGCAACTTTTTTTGATTTCGGTTTTTCCTTCTTCTTCGGCATGAGTTCCATTTACCCCCTTGTATTTTTATTAATTTCTCTCTGCGACATTAATAACTCCTCGCCTTTCATAAATCCTTTGTAGTTTCCGCGTGTGACCCGAACCCAGTAACCGTCTTCTTTCGCCCATCTCCCACTGAAAAACCCCGTGGCTTTTTCTATGACCTTTAACTCTGCATCGCCGAAAATAAACTGCTGCCCGATATGATTTGTGATCGCTGATAATGCTTCCTTTATAGGCATTTCTTATTCTCTTTTTTTATTTTTCTTTTTCTTTTCCGGCATCAACCAGAATGATACTTGAGTACCCGGCTCAAGCATCATCTCTACAAGTTTTTTGAGCATTAGGCGAGTCTTTTCCATCTGGAGAATCGCTCTCATAAAGACATCCTCTATAATCCTGATTGCATCGAAGCTGGCTTTTGACTGATAAGTGCTGGACAGTGTTTCCACAAACTTTGTAGTGTCTTTAAGGCATTTAACTATTTCGCTGAGTATGTCTTCTTCATTAATGCCGTCAAGGTTTTCGATAATACTTCTGTGGGTCATGAGCATGCCGGTCTGATAGCCCATCCACTGTATGAATTCATAGCTTTTAATGTAGTGGCATATCTGCATGGCCTTATCTACTGTTATGGGTGTCTCCCCGCTGCAATAACGATAGATGCCTTTTCCTGCCGAGTTATCAGCGTCTCCGTTTCCGAGCCCTGCAGCCCTGCCGAGTTCGTTTTTGAGTTCGAGTTTGCTGATAGGCGGAAGCCCTTCTTGCCTGCGGCGTTCGCGCTCCCTGTCGCACCATTCATCAATGACCGCATCCAAAATCTCATAAGCATTTTTATAGTTTTCGAATTTATTCACATGCACACCGGAAAAAAGGAAGATTTTTGACATTGACCGAATAGGCAAAAAAATATAAAATTGAAGCTATAAAAAAAGAAGGGCGCCGCTGGCTGGCACCATGACGCCCTAAGGGGGACTCCATTATATATATGTGCGCTCATGCGGCTTTCCTGCGGTTATGCTCCGGCCAGAGTTCATTGACCGTTACGCCCAGGGCAGAGGCTATAAGCTCCCTTGTAACCGGACTTTCCTCGTGCCCATTTACAACAAGAGATACCCATGTGCGGGTGCGGCCAATGCGTTTTGCAAGGGCAGTGATATTGATTCTGTATAGGTCTTTTTTTGTGCTATTCCTTAACATTTCGTTTACCTGTAGAACATTAAATCACAAATGCGATATAGTTGTCAAGGATAAAATCAATTATGCGAACTATTAATGAAATACTCGACAAAATAAAGGAGATGAAGAAACTAAAAAAAGACTCTGAATTAGCGGAGTTATTAGGAGTGAAACAAAATACTCTTTCAACTTGGCGTATTCGCAAGACTATCCCATATGATGTCTTTTATCACTTTTGCGATAAAGAGGGTTTATTATTAAACTGGCTTCTTACAGGGGAAGGTCAATATAAAATCTATTCAGACGCAGAAGGGGTTTTTAGGGCAGCGGGAGAATATCACGTTGATGACCCGGAATTGATGATCATAATAGATGATTTAATAGCATCTGGGGCGGGTGACCGTAAATTAATGAGGCTTGTTAAGAAGTTCATACATATATATAATGAAGGGGATCGTCAAACGAGGGCATGGGTGAGGGGCGTAATAGGGGAAGCCTATGATGAGGTTAAAGAAAAAAAACAAGACGTGGGTTCTTCAGAGGATGAGGGAACTGAACCTAAGAGTAATACAGGGTAAAAAATATATTAGCAGACGAGGGGGATTATGAAGCGAATTATCATATTGTTAGCCCTTAACTTTATAATATTCTTGGGTATTGCCTTTGCTGAGACATCTCAAATAATCGGTGATTTGGAAAAGTTAATAAAAGAGGGAGATTGGAGAGGTGCTTATGTAGTTATTAATAACTTACCAAGTAAGACCGAGGAACAAAGTGAAGATAAAAAGGAATTGTCCGAAAGCTCCCAAAATATTATTAATTTTTTAGAGGAATGGTATCGCTGTAGGCCATATGATAACGGACAAGGGCGCAAGGAAGCGTTGAGGTGCTACATATCTATGGGTGACAGCACAAAAAAAGCATTGCCTCAAAAATTTTTCTCTCCTGATTTTATAAAAGAGTTAAATAAAAAGACCGAATATGTAATGCTGAGAATAGAGGAAATACCTAAAGAGTTGCAAAAAGAAAAAGAAGAAAGGAATGCAAAGTTAGCAGAAAAACAAAAGAAGAAGGAAGCAGAGGAACAAGAAAAGCAACGACAAAAAGATAGACCAATAAAGGAAGAAATAGCACAAAAAATATTTTCCAATGTTCAGGAAAAAGCATTTGAAAGTATTGAATATAAAACCGCCGAGATTACTTGTAACATCTGTTCGTGTATGACCGGAATTAAACAAGCTGAATATAAAATAACAGAGGAAAAGATATATGCAAAAAAATATGGCACTATAAATCTCTCAAAAATTGATGGATACAAACAAGGGATAATACACTGTAACGGCATAATTAAGGATAATAAGGTTGAGTACAAGGAGATAACAAAAAAGAATTTTAACACCTCTGATTGTAAAAAAATACAATATCCCTGTGAAGATTCTGTAGAAGAATTGCGGTTTAAATTAATGAAGGAGCTTGTAGAGATTGAGACTAATGACGACACTGTAAAAGCTTTATTAAAAACGAAATATTTTCAATCGGGCGGAAAACATATTGGGGAATAAAACGAAAAAATGCCCACTTTTATTAAATAAAGGAGGGTTTATGAAAAGATTGTTTTTCTTTGTCGTTATCAGTTTGTTTATGGCATCATCCATCTGGGCGCATGGCGGCAGAACGGACTCTTGCGGTGGACACAATGATCGTAAGCGCGGAGGATACCATATTCATAATTATTCAAAATATTGCGCCTGTAACCCTGATGCTCCGGAATGTAAGAAAGACGTTAAGCCCTCAACCAAGAAAAAGAGTGCAGGCAAGGAGAAATAAAATGGGTGAAGGTAAGAACTTAATAAAAAAAGAAGTTTTTTTATTCCTTTCTATTGTAATTATAGGGATAATGATATTTGCTTGCTCTGCCCCATCAAACCCGAAGCTCTCAGACAAAGAACTTCTTGTGAATTTCTATCGTGAGATACTTCAAAAAGCTGATGTTGCAGACAAAGCATATAAACCCTTTGGCGAGGCAATGGGAAAATCAAAATGGATGGAGGCAACCATAGCAGCCCAAAAGGCGCTGCCGATAATTGATACTCAAGGACGGGAAATATTATATATTAAGGTTCCAGCCTTTCAAAATGACACAGTTGAAAAAGAATTAAACGAAGCAAAGAATCTTATAGTATCTGCATACGCGCATAAAGTGAATATTATTTCTCAATATTTGGAATTTACTAAAGAACCATCGTCTCTTATATACCGCGCCGCCGAGATAAAAAACAGCGGAGAAAGTAGTCAGTCTCAAGCGATGATGGGAATATTTAAAATAATAGGAGCCGGATCTGAACTTGGCCTTAAACCTGGGGAGATAATGGGAGAAATCACTAAGGCTCTTCCAGGAGAATATGTTGCTAAAAAAATAGATGATAAAATAGGTATTGTTTATGGATATTCTATTGTGAAAACAACAATAAAAAAAGAGAATGTCGAGCCTACATTACAGAATGCACTTACCGCGGCTAAAAGGCTTTATCCAAATTATTTCCGGTTTAAGATATGGCTTATCAAGGATGAATTTGCAAAAATAGATAAGGCTTATGGATGTCTTGATTATATAAATGAAAAAACTACTATCCTTACTTTACGCGCTGACAATTGAGCGCCGCGGCCGTTTTAAGAAGCCCTTTAAAGACCTTTTATTTGTCCCAACGTTGGGAAGTTTAGCCTCTTTTAAATTTTCTCAAATTGAGTGTAAAAACCGTGTATTTTGTGTATTTTTTCTCAAACTGGCTTTAAAGGGATAAAGTAGAGGAAAAGATAATAAAAATAAAGAGTTATAGCTTCGCTGACGCTCGCTTTCCCTTTCTCAAATTACCTGAAAGATTATAGTTCTCCGAGCAATAAAGACCCGTGTATTTTGTCCGGCGTTTCACCCTGAGGCGCCTGTGTTTTTAGCGTTCTATATTTTTAGCAAATAAAATAAACAGGAGGAAATAACAATGAAAAAGTACAAAATCAGTTTGTTAGTAGTTATGGTTTTTTGTTTTTCGCTATTTGGCACAAATACCCTTGCAGGGGCCCCCAACCCACCTTTACCTATAGCTGATGATTCTATCTTATCGCAGCATATCAAAGAAGCGGACGAGACGACGGGGCAGGATACCAACACTGGAAGCGGTATTAAGACAGGTCATATACAGGATGGGGCGGTAACAACTCCCAAAATTGTTGATGGTGCGGTGTCAACTTCAAAAATCACTGATGGTGCAGTAACAGATGCAAAGATAACTGGCCCGATTTCAGGCTCCAAGCTTGGAACTCATACACATTCCGGTTCTGATATTGCAGATGGGTCAGTGGCAACGTCAAAGATTGCTGCTGGCGCTATAACACCGGATAAAATTGGGTTCTACAGCAATGCAATAATAGTTGCGCCGAGCGGTGGAGATTTCACCAGCCCGGTAAATGCAATAAATGCCATAACAGATGCCTCAGCATCAAATCTATATCTGGTTAAGATAATGCCGGGAGTTTATACCTTAAGCGATAATGCTTTTATGAGAATCCCACCATATGTGGATATTGAAGGAAGCGGAAAAGGAACAACAATAATAAATGGTAATGGTATAATGTTGCATTACTATCCACCATCTACAACAAGAAATGCAGAGTTAAGAAACATAACGATAACAGGGCAACACGGCCCTGCAGATGGATATGGACGTTTGATACAAGTTAGTAGTGGAAAGCTCAGTATATTTAATGCAGATATCAATTCTATATCCCCTGTTATGCAAGGTTTAAAACCACCTCCTTGTGTGAGTGTTGATGATAGTACAGTTATACTAAACAATGTAAATTGTTCTGTTAGTGGCCTTTCTGTGGCTGGGATGCATATGACTGGCACTTCAACACTGAAGGTACTGAATAGTTCTATTGTAACATCGAGCACTGCCCCAGATAATATCAACTGGAATAATGTAGTTCTTGTTCAGTCTTATGCTGTAAACAATGTAATTATGGTAAACTCATTGTTAACTGCAGGTATTAACACAGTTACGTATAATGGTGACGTAAGTAATGTAAAGCTAGTCAACTGTTATGATGGTAATTATAATTCGATACCAAATCGTTAAATAATGTCAAGAGCACTACCTGGCCCTACCTGGCCAGCAAGGCAGGTAGTGCTTGTTTTGCACAATTCTTGGCGGGGTGGCGGGGTCTATAATAAAAAAATAGTAGAATAGGGAGTAAAGCAAGTAGTCTTCGGAGAAAGCCTTGGGGTCAAACCTTTATTTATCAGCCTCTCCTTCAGGCTTTCTATTTCCCTCACTAACTTCTTTTCTTTATTCAACCTTCTCTCTATTGCCTTTATTACCCCGCTTACGGCCGGCCCCTACTGCACAGGGATAGACCAGTGTGTAATAAAGCGCTGCAAGTATGCTGAATAAAAAGCCTTTTGCATTATAAAAAGCAGACATGAGTTTTCTGTTCGAGTAAAGATTAAAACCAAAAATAAATGGAATAGCGGTCAGGATTAAGGCATTTTTGGTAAGAACAGAGATTAAGGCAAGAAGTATATTCAAAGAACACGCTGTTACATTAATCTTCAGTTCAACGGACGCTGTCCCTGAATCCTTAAATACATCCTTGTTTCCTTGTTTTTCAGGGAATAAATTGTCCACCATAATGATTTTCTGAATGCATTCCTGAGCGATTTTATTAATGTGAAATTGAATATATGCTGAACGAGTATCTCAGGATTCATTATTAGTTTTATCCCCAGACTGCGAAGCCTGTGGCTGAATTCTACATCTTCAAGGATCGGAAGGAAATCTTCCGGAAAACCCCCGGCTTTTTTGAAAAGTGCCGGGTTTATGACCATGGCGTGGGTTGTTATATTGCCACCCGCCCTACTTACTTTTTTGAGTCTGAAGAATTCTATTTAGACTGTTTTCTGATAGCTTGTGTCCGGGGTTGAGTCTTAAGGCTGTCTGATATTCTTTTATTGCCTTATCCAACAGTCCTATTCTCCCATAAGTGACTCCAAGATTATAATGTGCCTCTGCGTAATCCGGTTTTAGTCTCAATGCAATTTGATAATGTTCTATGGCCATATCTGTCAAGCCTTTATTATAGTAGGCTATACCAAGGTTATAATGCCCTTTTGCCTTCTGAGGACTCTTTCTCACCACATCCTCCCACAAACTCATCTCGTCTTGCCAGACGGCATTTCTTTGATAAGCAGCCATTGAAAGAGCAATAATGATAGTAGTCAGCAGCAAGCAGGTAATAGTTAGGGAACGGAGCGGAGCGCGGATTACAAGTCGTAAAACATAAAAAGTAGTAAGCACAAAAATAATAATAATCCCCAAGCTCGGCAGATAGAGCCTGTGTTCATTTATCACATCCCTGATTGGAATTATGGATGATTCAACAGAAAGTGTGATAAAAAACCAGAAGATGCCGAAAGATAAAAAGCGTGAAGCGGATAGCGTATAGCGTTTAGCGTAAAGAAGATAAATACTGAAAGCAAAAATCAATAAAAGAAAAAGAAGGGATAAAAACACCTCTGGATTAAAAAATGGATGGTATATCGGATAGTTATAATCAAGGTTCTGATTTATCGGAAGAACCAGTAGTCTTATGTATGTAACTATTACTCTGAACTGTGTGAGTAGATAGCTCCATCTTGGAATTTCCTCAGTCTCCTGTGCTGCCTCTCTTAGCTCTCCAATTGCATCCCCAATGGGTTTATCTATACCTATAAAGCTTAAAGGAATTATGAGCATTGTAAGAAGTATAGGAATCAGGTACAGAATCCTCTTTTTAATATTTCCTTCAAAAAACATGAACTCATAAAGTGTGATAATAACCGGAAGTGTAAATGCAATCTCCTTTGTCTTCATGGCGAGGATGGCGGAGACAAGCGAGACAGCGTATAGCGTATAGCGTGTAGCGTGTAGTTTTCTATTTTCTATTTTCTGCTCTTTGCCCTCTGCTCTCTGCCCTCTGCTCTCTCTCCATTTTATATACATGATAAGCGACAACAGATAAAACATAGTTGCAAGGGATGTGAATCTCTGGACGATGTATGTTACCGCCTGAGTCTGGATGGGATGGGCTACAAAGAGAAGGGCAGAAAAAAGGGCAACCCCCCTATATCCCCCCTTAGCAAGGGGGGAATTAAAGGGGGGTGAAAAATACGGTGTCCTGAGTGTAAGTGTCACAAGCAGGTAAATGAGGATTGCATTAATGATATGTATTATGAGATTGACTATGTGATAACCGGTGACATTCAGCCCTCCGAAATAATAATTCAGAGCAAATGTTAAAAAACCAAACCACCTTGAACCTGACGGCGGCCAGGAGTTACTTAAATCCCTAAGTTTATAGTTTTCAACGATATTTGGCGCATCATCAAAATGAAACGGCACATGGAAGGTGTTGGAATAAACAAGAAAGCCAACAACGGCTATAAGAAAAAAATGAACAAGCGGCTTATTAAATAAACTCCATTTAGAAGATATGCCGCTTGATATTAAAGACTTGCCATTTAATATAGCTTCAGACTGCAATTGTTGCCGCTTTCATTTTAATTTTAAAGACTCATTGATTCAAGCCTTGCCACTCTTTCCTCCATGGGCGGGTGGGTGCTGAAGAGTTTTAACAGCCCTCCGCCGCTGAGCGGGTTGACGATAAACATATGGGATGTTGCAGGGTTTGCCTGCATGGGTATCTGCTTTGATGACATATCAAGCTTTCTGAGCGCGCTTGAAAGGAATCTCGGATTGCCTGCAAGACGCGCGCCGCCTTCATCAGCAGCGTATTCCCTTGAGCGGGATATTGCCATCTGAACCAGTAACGCTGCTATAGGGCCCACTATCATCATGACCAATGCTGCAACAGGGCTTCCGCCTTCGTCATCATCTCTCCTGCCGCCGAAAATGGCTGCCCATTGCGCCATCTGTGCCAGGTAGCTTATGGCAGCGGCAAGGGTAGCCGCTATGGTGCTTATCAATATATCTCTGTGCCTGATGTGCGCAAGCTCGTGCGCTATTACCCCTGTGAGTTCATCAGCGCTCAGTATGCGCATAATGCCTGTTGTTACGGCAACAGCAGCATGTTTTGGATTTCTCCCTGTTGCAAAGGCATTTGGCTGGTCGGCATCTATCATGTAAACCTTTGGCATTGGTATCTCTGCTTTTTGTGCAAGCCTTCTCACAATCCCGTAAAGTTCAGGCGCTTCCGATTCTGTGACTTCTCTTGCGCCATACATCTTAAGGACAATCTTGTCGCTGAACCAGTAGGCGAACAGGTTCATCCCGCCTGCAAAGATAAATGCCATGGTCATTCCCTGTTTCCCTCCAAAGGCGCCTCCTGCCCAGACGAGAATAAGGCTCAGGGTAACAAGCAAAATCATTGTTTTTAAGCTGTTCATTTATTAGTCCCTCCGTTGACATGTGAAGCGCATAAGTTTTAACAACTGCAATATTATAAAACAGAAAATGAGGCAGTAGCAAGAGCAGGGCAAGACTTACTGGTCAAGGCAGAGCTTCAGGGTATTTTCAAGTTCTTCCAGTTTAAAGGGTTTTTTGAGGCTGTATATGCCTCTCTGCCTGAACTCTTTATCCATCTCAGGCGTAATAAAGGCTGAACATACAACAACCTTAAGGGAATCTGTCAAATCACTCACCTTTTCCAGCAACACTGTGCCATTTTCCTCAGGCATTTTAAGGTCTGTAAAAAGGATATCAACATTATTATCCTTAAGATTTTTTATGGCTTCTTTTACATTGGCGGCTGTAATAACGTCATAACCCCACCTTCTGAGCGCCCGCTCAAGAAACCACCTTACAAGCTGTTCGTCATCTACTATAAGGACCTTCATGTTATTAATATAAGCAAAAAGTGTGCTAATTAAGGTTTTTCAGGCAAGAATCCGAATTTCTGCATCCTGTATCTTAATGCGTCCCGTGTTATATTCAGCAATCTTGAGGACTTTGTCTGGTTACCTCTTGTTATGTCCAATGCCTGCCTTATCAGCTCTTTCTCGACTTCTTCTATATCAAGGCCGCCAGGGGGAATTTTTATATCAATGCTCCTGACATTTGCCAGGGCAACCTCTTTTGAAGTGAATTCTATAGGGAGATGTTCAGGCAGTATAAAGTCCTCTTCGCTCTCGAGTATCATCGCTCTTTCTATAATATTTTTGAGTTCTCTCACATTTCCGGGCCATTGGTATTCTTTAAAATATTTTTCTGCTTCTTTTGAAATGCCCTTGAGGTTCTTCTTGAATTCCCTGTTAAATTCGTTTATGAAGTATTTTGCAAGGGTAGCTATGTCGCTCGGCCTGTCCCTGAGAGGCGGGATAAGGACAGGGATGACCTTAAGCCTGTAATAGAGGTCTTCCCTGAAATTGCCGCTTTTTACTTCTTCAGCAAGGTTTTTATTTGTTGCAGCAATTATCCTGACGTCAACTGTTATGTCTTTCACGCCGCCGATTCGCTTGAACATCTTGCCCTCTATGATCTTCAGGAGTTTTGCCTGAGTGCTGGGTTTCATATCCCCTATTTCATCGAGATAGATGGACCCGCCGTCTGCAAGCTCGAACAGCCCCTTTTTCATGGCCTTTGCATCCGTAAAGGCCCCTTTTTCGTGGCCGAACAGTTCACTTTCTATAAGGGTCTCCGGCAGCGCTGTGCAGTTAATCTCCATGAACGGTTTGTCGCTCCTCCTGCTCTGGTAATGTATCACCTTTGCGACAAGGTCTTTTCCTGTGCCGCTCTCGCCCTGAAGCATGATGGTTGTGGCATCGCTTTTTGCAATTTTCTTTATTAGCTCAAAAATCTTCTGCATTGCTTCTGACTGGCCGATTATGCTGTCAAACCCGTATTTTAAAGAAAGCTGCGACCTGAACTGTGAAACCTCTTTTCTGAGGGAGACTGTCTCCAGCGCCTTTGCGACCAGTATCTTGAGCTTGTCTACGTTAAACGGCTTTTCAACAAAATCATAGGCCCCGAGTTTTATGGTCTTTACCGCAGTCTGTATATCGCCAAAGGCAGTAATCATTATAGCGAGGGCATCTTTATTTATTTCTTTAATGCCCTGAAGGACTGTTATGCCCGAGACATCAGGAAGATGGATATCCAGAAGGGTGACATCAGGGGTCTCTTCTTTAAAGAGATTAAGCCCTTCCATCCCCTTTTCAGCAGTTATTACTGTGTAGCCCTCTTTTGAAAGGTTTTGCTGTAAAGACCACCTCAGGAGTTTCTCATCATCAATGACAAGTATCTTTGCTTCCGGCAACTTTTATCCTCCGTCAAAGATAGTTTCAAAAGTTACAACAGTTTCAAAAGGTGCAACTATTGCAACTTCTTACCCTTCTGAAACTTTTTTCCCTGTTTCCCCTATTGAACCTGTTTCCCCTTTATCAGTTTTAAGGATAACATGAAATGTGCTGCCAATACCAATCTGGCTTTCTACAACTATCTTCCCGTTGTGTTTTTCGGCTATGTTTCTGCTTATTGCAAGGCCGAGCCCTGTGCCTGCGTGCCTTGTGGTGAAAAACGGCTTAAATATATTTTTAAGGGCGTACTCTTCTATCCCCTGTCCGGTATCGGAAAAGGCCACCTCGGCCTCATCCCTGTTGGACGTAAAATAAGTGGCTATTGTGAGTGTTCCTCCGGCAGGCATTGATTGAAGGGCATTCAGCATTAAGTTTAAAAATACCTGTTGCATCTGTTCCGGGTCAACATTTATTTCACCTATATCGTCTCCGGGAATCAATCTAATGATAACTCCCTGCCTTTGTGCCTGCAAGTCTACCAATCTTATGGCCCGTTCAATAACCGGCTGAAGGGATGTCAGTACCGGATTAAGGTCAGGCGGCCTTGCAAAGACAAGAAGTTCTTTTACTGACCTGTCAAGCCGGTCTATTTCATTCAGGACTTCCGTTATGACCTCTTTACGCGGGTCAGTTGCAGAGAAGTCTTCTGCAAGGACCTGTATGGCCCCGCTTATCCCCGCTAAAGGATTTTTGATTTCATGAGCTATGGCGGATGCCAGTTCTCCGATTGTTGCCAGTTTCTCAATGTTCTGGATATCTTCAAAGTGGCACTTTTCTATCTCCCGCCTTGCCTTATCAAGTTCAAAAAGCATGGAATTCAGGGAGGACGCAAGTTTCCCTATCTCATCTTTTCTCCGCGTAAGAAATTTTACTGCCAGATCTCCTGCTTCTGCCTTTTTCATTGTATCTATGATCGAGATGATAGGCCTGTTGACGAGGTAAGTGGTAAGTATGCTCAAAAATATTGAGATAACAATAAGGGTTATTATCGAGAACAGCGCCATCCTTTTTCTGGAATCGTTAATCCTCTGGATGGTTTTAGTCATTGATACCTCGATATCAAGAACGCCTATTATTTCTCCCTTTGTTCCGTGACATCTCTGGCAGGGGCGCTCGTTATATATAGGAGCTATCATTGAATAGACTGCCTTCCCTTCTTTTTCATGGGAAAAGACCTCTGGCAGCTTTTGGGTTTTGAATCTTGCCAGGTGTTCAGGAGGGACAGGGGTGTTTATTTGAGAGGGGAGGGAAGAACTTATTATTGTTCCGTCAGGTGTGAATATCCATGCCTTCTCAACATCCTCGGTGATAACAGTCTCGATGAATTTCTGGAATTCCCGTCCTCTTCCTTCAAGCATGATTGTTATGAGGGTGTTTCTTATTATTTCAGTGATAAGAGAGATTCTTTCTTTTTCGTCTTCCTGAATCTCTTTTTCCTGCAGGCGCAGGTTTTTATAGGAAAAAGCCCCTATTATCACGAACAGTATGCATGTTGTAAAAAGGATGTATTTACTTTTAAGATTCATTCCAAAAAATTCAGGTTGAGGCTGAGGCTAAGGTTGAGAAAATTTTTAACCTTAACCCTGGCCCGGACCTCTTTCTTTATTATTCAAGACTCCCGTAAGCATGAAGCCCTGAGAGAAGCAAATTAACTCCAAGGTAGGTAAATATCACGGCTATAAAGCCCATTACTGCAACGATTGCGACTTTTTTGCCTCTCCATCCCCTGAGCAGGCGGCTGTGCAGAAAAAAGGCATATACAAACCATGTAATGAGCGACCATGTCTCTTTCGGGTCCCAGCTCCAGTAAACACCCCATGCCTGGTCTGCCCATATTGCGCCAAAGATAAGCCCGCCGAGGGTGAAAATGGGAAAACCTATTGCAATGCTTTTATAAGTAATTTCATCCAGCATCTCTGCAGATATCGAGAATGAGCCTACAATTTTTTTGAGTATGTGCCCGTATTTCCAGACCATGAATATGAAAGTCAGCGCTATGAGCAGGCTGAAGATTGAAACCGCCACGGATTCATTCAGGAATGATGCCTTAAAGAGGTAGCTTTTTATCAAAGTCTCCGGGGTTTTAATAGCGAGCCCGAAACTGAGATAATCAAGTCCCATTGCAAAAAGAACTACAATGAAGATGCCTGACGTGACTGTCCAGAAGATATATGAGGATTCGGTGCGCTTGTCTGTTTTCAGTATCAGGTACATCAGTCCGGTGCTGAATGAGAGTGCAAATGTCGAATATGATATGAAGCTCATCATGACATGCGCCAGTAACCAGTTGCTCTGCAGCGCAGGCACCAGAGGTTCTATCTCCTTTGACATGCCGGAGATATCTATAAATGCCAGTGCAAGGCCCGCTATGGGGGTCACAAAAGCGCCGAAAGAACGGGTCTTATATTTAAGCTCTATTATAAGATACCCCAAGATCAGACACCAAACAAAGAATATAAGCGACTCGAAGAGATTTCTCAAGGGAGCGCTTCTCAGAACAGACACTATAAAAGTGCTTTCAGGCGACATCATTGTCCACTGCGCATAATGTTCGGTCCATCTTATTACGATTGCTATGGTCTGGGAAACAAATCCAGCTATTGTGACTGTTGTTGCCGCTATGCCTACCTGTGAATTCCTGAAGGCAAGATATGTTATATAGATTATCATTGCCAGGATATAAGCCATTGTAGATATGCCGAATAATGTGGAACTGTTCATTGCTTTCCTCCTCCATCTGATTTGCTCAGAAGGGCCATCATTTTATCAGTCTTTGCTTCGAGCGCCGTCCTGTTTTTATTTGCTGTAAGGGCAACAATAATACGTGTGCTGTTTTTTTCTTCGAGAAGCCTGACCCATATTTTTTTATGACTCATAAAAAAGGTAATATAAAGGCCGATCGCCATGACCATACAGCCGAGATAAACAATCCATACTCCCGGGTCTTTTCTTACCTGCAGGCCTGTATATTCAACGCCCCAGTAGTCTACGAACTCTACTGTGTGCCCATCGGGAAGGCCCCATGTCTGGGGATATCTTTTCATTATCCAGCCTGAATATTTTGCTTTTCCTTTTTCTGAAAACTCCAGGAATACGGCAGGATTATTCATCTGTTCTGCGAAGGTAAACGGCCTGTTATTAGCGTCAAATGAAAGGGCAGGACTGAAATCTTTCAATGTCCCCTGTAAGTCAGTGCCGGGGATAATAAATTTATCATCACGGTGCATCTGCCTGGTTTCCGGGGCGCCGGATTTCGGCGTTATTTTCATAATGAATTCACCGTGTGCGTTTGGGACCATGCCAAAACTCGACTGATAGAAAGTAACATCATTGTAGGTAAGAGGGTCGTTGACCACGATGCTTTTTTTAAACACCTCTTTGTTGCCTTTTATTATTGTCAGCCAGCTCCTGTATTCTTTCGGCATATTGGAGCCTTTGTAGAAGTCTACCAGAAAGTTATCGCACCTTATGCTGAAGCCGAGAGGCCAGATTCCGTATTTCTTCATCTTTGTTCTTAATGTTTTCTCATCCACTCCAAACTGCCTGGCTGCCTCCGTAGCATTTCCCTCTGTTGCCTGTAATCTCTCTATTATGGCTTCCATCTCTGATTCTTCTTCCCTGCTTAAAAAACCGCCCGGCGCGAATGCCACAGAGTAAGTTTTTCCCTCGGGCAGATTGAGATATCCCTTGAAACCAAAAATTATGCCGATGATTGCGCCTCCCAGTATCAGAAGAATGCTCAGGTGTGTTATATAAACGCCAAGGCGCGTGTAATTGCCCTTTTCCGAATAAAACTGATAACCGGTTGCTTCTTTTGCCTCGAGGAATTTAAAGCCTGCATGTTTTATGGCAGTTCCAACTGCCTCTTTTACTTTATCAGGTTTCCCTTTAAGAACGAGCTCTTTTTTCCCGAGATTTTTAAACTGTTCATCCGTCAGAGGCTTAATAGCCTCTTTTGCGAGTTTCCATATCCTCGGCAGCCTGTCAAGTGAGCAGATTATCAGATTTGCAGCAAAAAGGAGCAGTAGCCCGATGAACCACCATGAATGGTACATATCCATGAAACCGAGGCTGTCAAGGATTTTATAAAATGCCGGAGCATTGGAGTCGCCGAAGAATTTAGCCAGCAGCTTAAGATTTTTTTCAGGCGCGACATTCTGCTCTACGATTGTACCTACGATTGAGGTGAGTCCGATGAACGCAAAAAGTACAACGGCAAGCGTTATGGATGCAAAGAAATTCCATACTTTATCTATGATTGTTTGATTTTTATTCTCTTCCACTATACTATTCTCCTCTATGAGCCGGATAAATTACTGTCTTTTATCATAAAGTTTTTAGCTGAAACAAGCAAGAGCTTTTTGGGCTATCAGGTAAGCAGGTTGGGCTTATCCCTCTTTGCATTAACTATGCAGAAAAATCCGAAAGGCTCTTTAAAGGGATTTTTCAACTGATGGGGCGTATCAGGAGAGATATAGAGGGTATCGAGA
>JACRGY010000126.1 GCA_016212165.1 Nitrospirota bacterium | reverse complement strand
GCATTCACAAATAAATCGCTCAACTTAGGTAACAGTATCATTTTTTATTTTTTGAAAATTTATTTTGGACAGATGTAAGTTACCCTATAAGTTAAAATGAAATGAGGGGACTACAGAAAAAGATGAACTTTATTAAGGAGGAGAAAGATGAAAAGGCTAATGATAGTTTTAGGAGTTTTACTTGTTTTCAGTGTATCAGCACTTGCACAGATGGGCGGACAGAAAGGCGAAATGGGAAAAGGCATGATGGAACAAAAGAGCCAGATCATGATGAAGCAGATGATGGGTCAAGGAGGGATGATGCAGGGTATGATGCAGATGATGATGGATATGATGAATATGCAGGAAAAGATGATGATGGGTCCTAATGCCAGTGACAAGAAAATGATGATAAAGGAAATGTCGATGATGAAGGAAAAGATGCAGAAGATGATGTCCATGCACATGGGCATGATGATGGGAATGGGTGATTCTCCGGCAAGGCTTAAATGTGCTGAAGGGTGGCTCAAAAAAGCAATCGATTTACACGAATTGCACATGATGGACCCTAAAACAACAACTGAATCCTCACAGATGGAACTGATGGATCAGATTAAGAAGGCATACGAGTGCGTTACTGTAACAGGCACACCATCAAAAGGTCACGATGGCAAAGAGACAGAAAAGACAGAACCACCAAAGACAGAGGAACATAAACATTAAGTGAAATGTCAGTTAAATTATGCCCAATCAGGAAAATACCCGAGGGTTACTTTGCCACCAATCGGGAAACTGAGGAAATTTGTTTTTATCTCGCATAGTGGAGGAAAAAATGAAAGTCACAGACCCAGTATGTAAGATGACAATTGAGGATAAGGACGCTGTTTCTACATATACATATAAAGGCACAACTTACTATTTCTGCTCAATGGTCTGTAAAGAAGATTTTGATAAAGACCCTGAATCCTTTATCAGAACACAGAGAACAGAACACAGAACACAGACAAAAGAAAGTCCGGATTCTGTAACAATGGCGAAAGACCCTATATGCGGAATGGTTATCCCCAAAGAACGTTCCATAAAAAGAGAGCGGGGGGGCAGGTCTTATTATTTTTGCAGTGAAAATTGCGTAAGGACATTCGAATCGCCTGAAGCAGAGCTGAAGGCTATGAAGAGACGGGTTGCTATTGCTCTTACAGGCGTTCTTGCTTTAGCTGTTTTCAGGGCAGCAGTTTTTTTGGGTCTTGCAGCAGGTGCAACCGTTCTTACCTGGGTGCCAATCTCGTGGCTTCCCTGGTTCACATGGGGAGTATGGCTTTTCATTATCACAACGCCAATAATGATATTTGGAGGTAAGGGATTTTTCATAGGTGCATACCATGCTATAAAAAAACGTGTTGCTAATATGGATCTCCTGATAGCTCTCGGGACTTCCACAGCATATATTTACAGTGCCTTTGTCGTATTTTTTCCAAAGGTATTACCTGTTGAAGAAAAGAACGTCTACTTTGAGGTTGCAGCCATAATAATCGCCTTTGTCCTCCTCGGAAAATATATGGAGGAAATAATCAAGAAGAGAAGTTCTGCTGCTATTCGTAAACTCCTCGACCTCAAACCACAAACAGCGAGGGTCTTACGACCAGTTAACAGTCAACAGTCGGCAGTCAGCAGTCAGAAGACAAATCCCCCCTCACCCCCCTTTGTCAAAGGGGGGATGGGGGGGATTAACACCTCACCTCGGTTTATAGAAATAGAAATTCCTGCTGAATCGGTTATGGTGGATGAGATCGTTGTCGTGAGGCCCGGAGAAAAAATACCGACCGATTGAATTGTTACAGAAGGGAATTCGTCTGTTGATGAGAAGATGCTAACCGGCGAAAGCGTCCCTGTTGAAAAAAAGACAGGTGATAATGTAATCGGCGGGACAATCAATAAGGTCGGCTCGTTTAAATTCAGGACAACAAGAATTGGTGCTGATACTACATTGAGTCAGATAATTAAACTGGTGGAGGAGGCACAGGCATCTTCTTCACAGATTCAGAGGCTCGCTGACAAGGTTGCATCCTTTTTTGTCCCAGCAGTTATCGGTGTTGCCTTCTTATCAGCTATTGTGTGGGTACTGACTGGAAACTCCACAATGGCGCTTTTATCATTTGTTGCCGTGCTGATAATCGCATGCCCTTGCGCACTCGGCATAGCGACACCGGCGGCATTGATGGTCGGAGTGGGTAAGGGAGCTGAACTGGGAATACTCATACGTGGGGCTGAATATCTTGAAAGGGCTGAAAAACTAAATGCAGTGGTATTTGACAAGACCGGTACTCTCACGAAGGGTGAGCCGGAAGTGACGGAAATAATAGCAGTCAGCAGTCAGCAGTCAGCAGTCAGCGAAAAGGACGTGCTTAAGCTTGCAGCCATAGCTGAGAAAGGTTCTGAACATCCTCTGGCTGAGGCAATTTTAAAAAGGGCGAATATGATGGGTTTAAGCATACCGGATGCAGAAAAGTTTGAGGCGATTCCCGGCCACGGCATTAGAGTGATTTCCGGAGGCAAAGAAATAGTCATCGGTAACAGGAGGCTGATGCAGAATATCGGCATTGATATTGGAGATAAAGAGGCGGTGATTTTTGGACTTGAGGAAAAAGGTAATACTGTAATGATTGTTGCTATCAACCCCACCAGTCCCCCTTTAACAAAGGGGGGCGTAAAGCCTCGTTGGGGCAACGCCCCTTTACGGGGTGAGGGGGGATTATTGGGATTTATTGCAGTGGCAGATACTTTAAAAGAGCACGCTAAAGATGTGGTTCAAGGACTTAAAAATGAAAAGGTTGAGGTTGTTATGCTTACAGGCGACAATGAAAGGACAGCAAGGGCCATTGGCGCTAAAGTTGGTATTGAAAGAATTGTTGCAAATGTCCTGCCCGGTGAAAAATCTAAAGTCATTAAAGAACTTCAGGCTGAAGGAAAAGTTGTGGCAATGGTGGGAGATGGTATAAATGATTCCCCGGCACTTGCTCAGGCAGACATTGGCATAGCAATAGGGAGCGGCTCTGATGTGGCAAAAGAGACAGGGGGCATTATACTTGTGAGAGATGATTTAAGGGATGTAATTAAAGGGATAAAGCTCAGCAGGAAGACAATGCGGAAGATAAAACAGAATCTCTTCTGGGCATTTATATATAACACTGTAGGTATCCCG
>JACRGY010000128.1 GCA_016212165.1 Nitrospirota bacterium | reverse complement strand
ATCCTTGCAGGTTCTACTCACAAAAACATACAGATGGCAGCCTCTATTGCCCTCAATCACCACGAGAGATGGGACGGCACAGGATATCCCGGAGGATTAAAAGGTGAAAACATACCGATTGAAGGCAGGATCGTCATGCTTGTTGACCAGTATGACGCCCTCGTGAGCAAAAGGCCCTACAAAAGGGCCTTTACCCATCAGGAAACCTATAAAGTGATAACAGAAGGAGACGGGAGGACAATACCGGAACATTTTGATCCACAGGTATTAAACGCATTTATTGAAGTTGCGCCTGTATTTGAAGAAATATACAACGCACATAAGGATTAAACTTGTTGATTCCGTTGCAAGCGATGTACGCCCCTGTCTGTCATTCCCGCTTGTCGGGAATCCTTCTGCAACTCCGAATCGATTTCTTCTCTTGATAGGACAAGAGTCGGAATGACTCCGGACAAGCCGGAGTGACAAATTAGGTTGCCATACTTATGTACTTATAAGAGGGGGGTGGAGGAGTTACCTCAGCATAGTTACATCTCCGGAGCTTATCTTTTTGAGCATGCCGGATGGGAGTCTCAATATAAGCATTCCTCCCTTGTCTATGTCTTCTGCAACTCCGGTGAATACGTTATCCCCGGCAGTCACCTTGACCTTCCTGCCGAGTGTTGACGAAAGCCGCTTCCACTCATCAAACAAAGGTTTCCTTCCCCCGGTCAAGAGGACCCTGTACCAATGCTCCAGTTCCTTCAGTATCTCTGCAATAATAAAGGTTCTTGATTGAATTTTGCCAAGTTCTTCCCTTATTGACGTTGCAATACCCCGGATATCAGGAGGAAAATCCTTTTTTGTTTTACTATTCACATTTATTCCAATGCCGATAACGGCAAATACAATCCCGTCAGGGTCTGATTTCATCTCTGTAAGTATGCCGCCCAGTTTTTTGCTGGAAATCATCAGGTCATTGGGCCATTTTATCTCCGCCTTCAGTCCGGTTGATTTCATTACGCCTTTTGCGCATGATACCGCAGCCATTATTGTAAGAAGCGTTGCATCTTCTGTCTCTATCTCCGGCCTCAAAATAACGCTCATATAAATATTGCTCCGGGGCGGTGAGACCCATGTCCTTCCGAGCCTGCCCTTCCCTTTTGCCTGTCTGTCTGCTATTACGACTGTTCCGTGAGGAGCGCCTTTTTCTGCAAGCTCCAAAGCCGCTGTATTGGTAGAACCTATGCTCTCAAAAAAAATAATCTCCCTGCCGATATCACCCTGAACAATCATTTCAAGTTCTTCCATGGAGAATTCCGGAGATTTTACAAGCCTGTATCCTTTCGCAGTAGACGCCTGAATCTTATATCCCTTGCTTCTTAATTCTTCTATCCTTTTCCATATCCCTGCCCTCGTAATCCCGAGTGCCCTGCTCATATCTTCTCCGGAAACATAGCCATTTTTTTTCTTAAACATTCTGATTATATCTGCAAGCATTTCTCACCTATCGTTTTAACAAATGGTCAGAGCAGGGGATAGTGTTTGAGCGGCTTATTAGAAAACTTTCCTCGAAACAAACAGCAAGCAAGACTGTCTTGAGCGGCATCAGAGATTTTTCGGCAACAGTTCTTAGCGAAATGAAGCGTCCACAGACTCGACTGTCTGAACCCGAAGGGTGAGTTTCGAGGCTGTAGAGGAATGAGCTTAGAACTGTCGAAAAATAGCGTAGCAAGCGAAAGACAGTCATGCCTGCTACAAGCAAAATACTATATCTTTTTCTACCACTATTCCTCATCTAATATCACAACCTCTACCTTCCCCTTAAGCCCCTCTGCAAACTTCTTCGCATCGTTCCTGTCCCCGACTATCGAACCATAATGCATGGGGATTGCAATCTTCGGCTTTATATCAAGGGCGGCCTTCACAGCCTCATCAGCTGTCATAACATAAGTGCCTGAAACCGGGAGAAGCGCAACATCTATGCTTTTAAATGCCTTCATTTCAGGTATATAATCAGTGTCTCCTGCAAGATAAATCCTTTGCCCTTTTACAGTAAAAATATAGCCGACCCACCCCCTGTCCTTTGTATGAAACTGTTTGTTTGTGTTGTAGGATGGAACCGCCTCAATCCCGATTCCTTCAACACTGATTCTGTCACCCGGTTTCACTATTTTTATATTGCCTTTTAACTTCCTTGCACAGTCTGCAACCGTGACTATCACGGTATTTGCTCCCTGAATCTTAATAACGTCATCGGGAGAGCAGTGGTCGCGGTGCTCATGGGTAATCAGGATAATATCAGCAGTGTCTTTCTTCTTAATATTGAACGGGTCAGTATAGATTGTCTTTTCTCCTGTAATCCTGAATGTATCGTGTCCAAGCCAGTGAATATCTTTTACCATGTCCTTTGCCTCCTTTTCCCCTGCATTTACACCGGGGGAAATTAATGCTAAAAAAATAAATACAAAAAAAACAAGCCCTTTCATAACCCTTCCTCCTTTTTGCAAAAAACAGACTATGGCCATTTGTTAACAAATTATAGCATACCGCCTTTTTTTACCCAAAAAATTAAAGTTTCCATTTACAAAGCCGATAATAATTATAATGTTGACAGCACAGAGGCCTAAAATACTCGTGGTTGATGACAACCCGAGAAATGCAGCTTTGATTGAGGGTTATATCAGACCCTACTACGACGTAATAAAAGCCGGGAGCGGTGAAGAATGCCTCCTGCTTCTGGAAAAAGAAGATATAGACCTTGTTATACTGGATATCATTCTCCCGGGAATTAACGGCTATGAAGTCTGCCAAAAGATAAAGGCAAATAAGGCCACCAAAAAAATTCCTGTTATGCTGATACCCGCTTTGCCATCCGGCCAGGAAAAAACAAGAAGCCTTCAGGCAGGAGCAGAGGATTTTATAAGCAGGCCTTTCAGCATGAATGAAGTAGTTGCAAGGGTCCGGGCGCTGCTCAAGATAAAAAACATGTATACTGAGTTGGAGAAGACAAATGAGAGTCTGGCTTCAATCATATCCTACACCTCAGGAATTCTCAGGGATTTTGACCCGATGACATTCAACAGCAAGGAATTTTACAAATCACTGCTTGGCATGATCTTAAGAAAAAAACCTTACGAGAGGGAAAAACCTGCCCACGTCTTTCTGGGAAATACAGACAGGGGCAATATCAAAGGAAAAATATTCAGCAACCTGGCAGAGCCTGCAGAGTGCATTATACCTGAAAACTTTTATGCCCGGAAAGATGAAGCAAAAAACAATGGCGCCTGCGGAGTAATATATTCAAATCATACAGACGAAGAATCAGTATTAAAATATCAGGAACATTTCCATCATGCCATAACAGAGGTTGTTGGGATGGTAGTAAATTTTGTTGCCTACATATCAAGACATGCCGTGATAATTGCATTTAACTACGGCCGCGCTGTAACCCTTTCTGATGCGCAGGTACTTAAGGGGCTTTCAATCCATATCCCATTTTTTAAATCCCTGTCCAAACAGATAAAAGAAACAGAAGATACCCTTTTCTACACAATAACTGCACTTTCAAAGGCTGCAGAGATTAACGACGACAATACAGGGAACCACATCCTGAGGCTCAACAAATACTCAATGGCGATAGCAAGAAAACTTGGGTTGCCGGAAAAATTTGTGTCCGATATAGGCATCGCCGCCCAGATGCACGATGTAGGCAAGATTCATGTTCATCCTGACATACTGAAAAAGCCGGGCCAGCTGTCAGCAGCGGAATTTGAGACAGTAAAACAGCATCCCCTTTATGGCGCGAGGATACTCGGCGAGCACCCCAGGATGAAGATGGCACAGGCCATTGCGCTTACCCATCATGAGTGCTGGGACGGAAGCGGTTATCCTTACGGATTAAAGGGTGATATAATCCCCATTGAAGGCAGGATCCTCAATATAGCAGACCAGTATGATGCCCTGAGAAGTTCACGGCCCTACAAGCCTGCTTACGGCCACGAAAAGACCTGCAGGATACTTACAGAAGGGGACGGTAAGACCTTGCCCTGTCACTTTGACCCGCAGGTTCTGCAGGCATTTAAAGACATTGCCAATCAGTTAGAAGGCATTTACGAGGAATTACAGTAGCGACAGGTATCTTTCCGGATTTTCAACTGCAGCCGCTATAATCTCTGCTTCAGGAATTCCTGTATCTTTAAGTATTTTTATCGAATCTGCGAGTGTTATGCCGCTTCCTGCCAGAAGCCCGGCTTTCTTATAAACAGCAACTCCCCTTCCGCCCTTTACAGAATCTGACACAAGCATTATCTTATCAAGCCTCTTTTTAGAAAAAATAAGTTCAAGTGTCTTTGAATGCAAATGGACACCGTCAGCAATTACTTCTATATAAATATCCTCATCAATAAGCCCGAAACCTGCAAGCCCGGGTTCCCTGTGATGAAAAGGCCTCATGGCATTGAATATATGCGTAATCCCGGTTGCGCCTGCCTTTTTGCCTTCAACGGCCTGCCTGTATGTTGCATCGGAATGCCCCATGTTAACCTTTATCCCGATCTCAACACATTTTTCTATAATCTTTAATGCCCCCTTAACTTCAGGCGCAACTGTCATTATCCTTATTATGTCCTCGTATCCCGATACTAATTTTTTAAGGGAAGATGCAGACGGGCTGATGAATGACTTTTTATCCATTGCCCCGCACCTCAGCGGGTTTAAAAAGGGCCCCTCGAGATTTATGCCGATAATGGCTGCCGACTGAGATTTAAGGCCGTATATCTGGGATTCCATCGCCTTCCTTACGGCTTCCATGTTCTTGCGCATTCCGGCAATTGATGCAGGATAAATAGTGGGAAGAATACCTCTTGTTCTTTTCCTCCCGTGAAGTTCAGCCATTTTAAGAATATCCTTATAGTTGTCTGTTCTTGTATCGTATTGTCCGATTCCATGCGTATGAAGGTCAATAAAATTATGGCTCATAAGCTACTCCTTATATCCCACCAGCGATATCCCGGCCTCATCGGCCTCCTTTATTATCTTTTCTCTCTGAAGGAGGATGCTCCTGCCTGCCTCAACAGCCAGGACACGCGCGCTGACCTCTATCATGGATATCAATGTCTTCATCCCGACAACAGGGACATCAAACCTCATATCCTGCTTTGGTTTGCTGACCTTAACAACAACAGCGCCTTTGCCTGCGAGTTTCCCGCCTCTAAGGATAGCCTCGTCTGTTCCCTCTATTGCCTCGATTGCCATAACAGCCTGGTCTTTTACAATAACTGTCTGACCTATATCAAGGCGCCCTATTTCCTTTGCTATCTTCCAGCCAAAGGCTATATCCTTCCATTCATTTTCTGAAAGGCTTTCTTCCGTAAGAAGCCCCTCAGGCGTCATTAGCCCTGAACTGAAATCGGTCGTGTTAAGAAGCGTGATACCGTCTTTTTCAAGCTCTTTTGCTATGCCAAGGAGTATGGAATCGTCACTCTTGTCTTTCAGCGTGAAAAGGAGTTTTACTGCCCTCAGGTCAGGTATTATCTTGCTTTTATAAAGGAGAGATTTCGGGACCTTCCCTGCCATGACTGCTTCTTTTACCCTGCTCTTTTTTAAAGAGTCTATTATCGCGCCCAGCTTTCCTACATTTACCCACTTTATCTCATCAACATACGAGCCGAGGTCTTTGTCGGCAACAGGCTCAAGCGCAACTGCTATCACCCTGTATCCTCTTGTTTTTGCATCTGCGGCAACGAGCTTTGGAAGCTCACCCATGCCGGCGATAAGTCCGAGTATTTTCATGCAATAGCTGATAGCTGATAGCTCATGGCTGATAGCCTTTGTCTATCTGCATACGCCCCTTTTGTTTTTCTCTATAAACTCCACGAGGTACCTTATCTCTTTTGAATCAGGAAAATCCTTCTGCACCTTTTTAAGCGCTTCCTTTAATGTAAGTTTTTCCCTGAAGAGAATCTTGTATGCCTTTTTAAGCTCGTTTATTGTTGAATCAGGAAAACCATTCCTTTTGAGCCCCACTGAATTGAGGCCGAAGAGTTTTGCCCTTGGCCCGGACGCCATTGTGTACGGAGGTATGTCCTGCCCTATGCCGCTGAAAGCTCCAACCATTGCATACGCTCCAATCCTTGTAAATTGATGCACTCCGACAATGCCCCCTATCACTGCATAGTCTTCAACGGCCACATGCCCTGCAAGCCCTGCAGAATTTGCAATTACCACATTATTACCTATCTTGCAGTCATGTGCAATATGCACATAAGCCATAAGGAAATTATTGTCTCCAAGCGCGGTCATCCCGTCTCCTCCGACCGAGGCCCTGTGAACGGATGCATACTCTCTTACGATATTATTGTTCCCTATTCTTACGCCGGTTTTTTCGCCTTTATATTTGATGTCCTGCGGCGGAAGCCCGATGCTTGCAAACGGATATATCTGGCAGCCTTCTCCTATCTCTGTGTTGCCTTCGATTATCACATTCGACATAAGCCTCGCCCCTTTTTTAAGTTTAACGCCCTCTCCCACAATGCAGAACGGGCCTATGGACACGCCTTCATCAATAACTGCCCTGGGGTCTATAATTGCTGTCTTGTGTATTTCAGTAGTCATTGCTGCTCCTTTGTAAGAACCATTGCCGTAAAGTCTGCTTCTGAAACAACCTTTTCATCTACCGTTGCAGTTCCCGAGAATTTCCATACATTGCCCCTCTGCTGAAGCACCTTAATTTCCATCCTGAGCTGGTCCCCCGGCACTACGGGTTTTCTGAACTTTGCCTTTTCTATGCTCATAAAAAAAACTGCATTACCCTGAACCCCGGAGCCGAATGCAAGCACACCGGCAATCTGCGCCATTGCCTCAACTATCAGGACCCCCGGCATTATCGGATTGCCCGGGAAATGCCCCTGAAAAAAAGGCTCATTAACAGTAACATTTTTTATCCCTACAGCCTTTGCGTTAGGTTCAAGTTCAATAATCCTGTCAACCATAAGAAAAGGGTATCTGTGAGGAAGCAGATTTTGTATCCCATTGATGTCTATCATTTCTCCTGTCTCCTTTCGATGGTTTCTATCTTATATTCAAGTTCCTTGATTTTTTTGTTAAGTTCAGGCAGCCTGGCAAATATCGCAACTGCCTTAAGCCAGTCTCTGTGAGGTATGACAGGCGAGCCTGAATAAACCCCTTTTTTAAGATGTCCCATTACTCCTGATTGCGCGCCTATCATACAGCCGTCATCTATCCTGGCATGGTCCGCAACTCCGACCTGGCCTCCTGTCATGACAAAACTTCCTATCTCTGCGCTCCCTGCAATGCCGGCCTGCGCCGTAATAACAGTGTTTTCCCCTATCTTCACATTATGGGCAATATGAACAAGATTATCCAGCTTTGTGCCTTTGCCTATAACGGTGTTGCCTGTCGTAGCCCTGTCGATCGTGACATTGGCGCCTATCTCAACATCATCTCCTATGATAACGCCTCCGACCTGAGGTATCTTATTATGAACGCCATTTTCGAACACATAGCCAAAGCCGTCGGAACCTATTACTGCGCCCGGATGCGCGATGACCCTGCTGCCTATCTTTACGTTCTCCCGTATCGTGACATTCGGATATATGATGCATCCATCGCCAATATGTGAATTTTCACCTATAAAGACCCCCGGATATATGATTGTTTTATCGCCTATTGACGCATTGTCCGATACAAAAACCATAGGGGATATTGTTACATCTTTGCCTGTCCGCGCCTTATCAGAAACATAAGCCCTGTCGCTTATGCCGGAAGGCATGAAGGGCTTAACATAGAAATGCTCAAGAAGTTTTGCAAAGGCATATTGGGGGTTCGAGGCCTTGACCTGCGGCTTCTTTATATCCGGTACAATATCCCTGACTATCACACATGACGCCCTGCTCTCTGCGCATTCTTTAATAAACTTTGGACTGATTAAAAATGTTATATCGCCTTCTGATGCATCGGATATTCCCGCAACCCCCTTTATCTCTGTTTCAGGGTCTCCGGTAACCTCTCCATCAATCAGCTTTGCAATTTCCCGTAATTTCATTCTAAACCACCCTTTAACTGTCATGCTGAATTTATTTTCCGCCTCGGCGGATTCGCTTGAGGAGAACAGCATCTCCTTTAGACCCTGAAACAAGTTCAGGGTGACAAAACAAAAACAATAGAAAAAGAATACCATACAGAAGATTGCCTTGACAACAGATTTAAAACAGGAAGGCAATTCGCTCAAAAAATTCACTCACATTCACTCAGACTTCCCGAATGCTATAAAACAGCACCTTTTTCTAAGAAGGGGGATAGAATTCTTGGAAAAATATGCAACCTTATGGGGCTTGTCTTGAGTTCTCCGAGTAATAAAGGCCCGAGTATCTTCTCTGAGGTTCCTGCTTTGAAGTAGCCTAATAAAAGTGTCATTACAAACCCGAAGGGCGTGGCAATCTCGTATTAAAAATAATTCTTATAATAAGACCAATCAGGGATGTTATTGTCAAGGACGAACCCCAATGCAGACTTTTATTGATGTCTCAAACTATACAGGCAGTACGCCGCCTTGAACAATTCATTTAGTGATGGATTCAAGAGCCTGACGGGCTTCTGTAAAGGTTGGTGAGATCTCTAATGCTGTTTTTAACTCTGCAATTGCTTCATTCTTCAAGCCCTTTTTTGAATAAGCAATGCCCAGGTTATAATGGGCAGACGCATCATCTGGCTTCAATCTTAAGGCAGTTTGGAATTCTTTTATTGCTTCATTAAACAATCCTTTTCTTTCATATGCCACCCCCAGATTATTATGCACCTCTGCACGATTTGGATTTAATCTTAACGCACTCTGATAGTGTTCTATAGCTTTATCTGTCCACCACACGGCATTATAGGCATTACCCAGATTATTATATATCTCTGCACGGTTTGGATTTAATCTCAAGGCAATCTGATAATGTTCTATTGCCTTGTCTGTCAAGCCTTTATCTTTGTAGGCTATACCAAGGTTATTATGCCCTCTTGCCGTCTGAGGACTCTTTCTCACCACATCCTCCCACAAACTCATCTCGTCCT
>JACRGY010000122.1 GCA_016212165.1 Nitrospirota bacterium | reverse complement strand
GCCACGACTATAAGCAGAACACCCTGTCCCATGATGAGCGCATTTACCCCTGTCAGGGTGATTAGATAAAAAGAAGTGAGAAGGGTCCCGATAATGCTTCCGAATGTCGAAAGAGCATAGAGCGTTCCGATCGTTTTGCCAGACGTATGAAGGCTGCAGATCATGAGCTTTGCCGTATAGGGGCTGACGATGCCGAGGAACACGGAAGGGATCAGAAATAGGATTGAGGAGGCTATCAGTGGACTCATCCTCACACCCATATCCTTCATGAAGAGCCAATCTGACACGGAACCGCTGTATAGAGGGAACGTCAGGAGGAGCAGGCCCGGCGCTATTATAATGAGACTGAGTTTTCTGGAAGACGGATTGATATCGGCGAGCCTTCCACCCAGATAATATCCGGCAGAGAGCCCTGCGAGAAAGACGCTGATCAGGCTTCCCCAGACAAATACGGAGCTGCCGAAATTGGGGGCGAGCACCCGGCTGCCCAAAATTTCAAAGGACATGACTATCGCACCGCAAATAAATACGACAAACTTAATCATAAAAGTACCTCCTCATTGTGCCCCTGACTTCTGGTGTTGATAGAGATTTACAGGCGCAAAGTCGTCAGTAAGTATCTTCGCCCCATCCCATTCATATACTTCAGAAGGTTCATACCTTGCCGCAAATTCCTCAAGGTCAATATCAAATTTTGGGACAGACTGAATTTTCTTTGCTCTAACCTCAATGCTGTTCTTGTCTTTTATTTTACTGCTTGCCGTTGCCACAAAAATGAAATTGGCGGATTTCTTGCCTTTAAAAATATAGAGCTGGGGGAATGCCTTCTTATAAGTCATGACCATGGAGTCAAAGAACTTGTTCCTGTATGGCGAGGTAATATTAGCTACGACTACGCCGTCATCTTTCAGCCTGCTTTTAACCTCTTTAAGGAATTCGAGCGTTGTGAGGTGGAACGGAATATAGTCGTTCTGGTATGCGTCAAGGACAATCCAGTCGTACTTTTTCCTTGCACGTTTCACAAATATTCTTCCGTCTTCAACCGTTACCTTCATCTTATCATTTTCATTAAAATAGAAATACTTCCTTGCAACGGCCAGCATATCAGGGTCAATCTCCGCGATATCAATATTTACTTCAGGATAATGGTTATTTAAATACTTTGGCATTGCTCCTGCGCCAAGCCCTACAAAGAGCACATCTTTCGGTTCCCTGTCCATAAATGCAAGAGAGATAAAACCCATCTGCGTAAACTCAAAGAGAAGCTTGTCAGGCGCATTCACATAAATTCCGCCCTGGGCATATTCTCTCTTTTGATTCCGCACATAACGCTCTTTTTTCGCAATATCGTCTATCACTGAAATGTACTGATAGAGCGAATTCTTCTCAAAGATAAGCCTTTCCGTCAGCTCAAGTGCAGACACCTTGGCCGGTAACGCTATAAAACAGAAAGCAATTAATAAAATTGTTCGTATCATGACACTCCTTAATATTAAGTATTCTGATAAAACTTGAGAAAGGCTAACAGAAAGGAGGTGAGAGGCCGGAAAAAACTTTGACAAAAAGGCTTTGAATGTTGGATTCATTACTGAAATGCAGACATTTACGGGCAATAAACTGATAACTAGGATCAAAGTGTTTAACAATATACAGCGAAGCTTTTTGTAATCTGCTTTGAATGGTATTCCTTGTCCATTCCACCCTGAAGTCTTTTTTCAGGTGCAGATGAGAGCTGCTGTGCTTATGATTTTCTGAAAGTCCGCCTGAAGAGATTTCAAAGGAATGGTGCGGCTCAAGATGGTCGCCTGTATCGAAATGATAATCCGAAGAATAGTCGTGATTATGATAGTGAGGCGCCAGGAAGGAGAAAATAATAAATAAAACAGAAATGATGGTTTGCGGTGACCTATACCTAACGCTTCTGCTCGAAATCATGCTATTAGTTTACACGATTTGCCCTGCGGAATTCACACCACCTGCCTTGCCGCTCTTTTGCCCTCATCTATTGCGGCAAGCCAGTGTTGATGACCGTTCAGTTCTGAATGGGCGAAAGCTACCCTCCCGTGGGGCTTGCGTATAACATCCCGTGGAGCCGGCTTTCCATCTTTGCCGAAATAGAAGCCCGGCTGGGGGTTGACATACGCATATGTCCACCGGTTAAGGATTATCCCGGCGATGTTATCTTCAGCCTTAAAGCCGGCATCGGCAAACAGCCTCTTCATCTGCCCCACTACCTGAGACTCAAATTCCGAATAGCTCGTTCCAAGAAGTTTCCTTCTCCCGCTCTCCCCCTGCTCTTCAATTGCAAGGCCAGGCTGATGGAAAGAAACATAGAAGGTTAGTATAGCAGGCTTGTCAGGATGTAATGGCGGTTTATAATTGCCGGCATACATAGGCTTGCGGATATTACAGCCGAAACCAAATCCGTCGAACCACTTGCAGGCAGTAAACCCAAGCCTGTAGAGGAAACGCCAGTTGTTGAGAGCAACATTTACTACAAGGATAGGTGATACATGAAACCCGTCATAGGCATCCTTATAACTGGATGGCAGATCTGCGACAACCTTGCGCGACAGCCGGCTGCCGGAGGCCATAACTAAACCTTGCGCCTTCAGACGATACAATCGGCCGTCTTTCAGATATATGACAGAAACATTACCTGAAGTTGTGCCGCCTTCATGCTCTACGCGGACGACAGATGCTCCAAGCCGTATACGCACCTTATTTTCGTTGCTGTCCAAGGACTGAAAGCGTATCTTCCTGTTATGGATGTCATCAAATTTATTGCTGCCTTCAATCGAAGCAGGTATCATTGTTTTGACGAGATACCTGCAGAAAACATCGTTTCCTCCGGGGAAGGAATGCCAATGGCTGTTTTTTAGAGAACGAAGCCCCTGAAATTCCGGAAATCCGGGCATATGCACCTGGCGGGCGGCAAAGGCGCTTATGGCATCACAGCCAAGCCCGACCACGCTTGCAAGCACAGGATGCGCGAAGCGGGTAATTTCCGGATCGAGTTTTAAAATATTTTCAAGGTACTGCTGATACGTCATGGAATCGAGCCATCGCTCATAGTCCTTGCCGTCATAATGACGCTCAGTTGTTTTTTGCCATTTAATAAAATCCTCGCGAACTTTTTTGGGATAGGGTGTGCCTTCAAGCTCGTTATCCCAGAACCCTGCCACCCATTTGCCTGAAGAGCCCTTCTCAGGACTGTCGAAATAGTAGCCTATGTTTTTAGAACTAAACCAGAGCCTGTATCCGAAATTTGTTGGATCAAAATCAAGAGGCTTAAGTCCCGAAGGCAGTTCGCCATATTCAAACTCTGTAGGAATCCCGAGCTCGGAATAAATCTCGTATCCTGGGATTTCAGGCCTGTCTATAACCCCGAAGGCATTTGAACCCTGAGGGCCTATGAGATGCTCGCCATTAACAATAAATTCGTTTCTCTTGGCTGTGCCGCCGAAAATGGGATGATTTTCAAGGATGAGGCATTTTGCTTTTTTGGGTGCATTTTTAAAAAACTCGTAAGCGGCTCCAAGCCCGCTAAGCCCTCCTCCTGCTATAACTAGTTCAAATCGCTCATCCCTATCAATAATCTCATCCTTTGTTTTCCGGTATGCGCCGCCTTCAATTGCCTGAAATATGCGGATGACCTCTGCCGTGTTTCCATGTGATAGAGCGTAATCACCGATTCCGCCAAATTCTCCCGACTGCTTTGCTTGCGCAAAAAGCCTGACAGGGGACGGCAGGTCAAGCAGCACAACACCTGCGCCTATCAGAGCGCCGTTTAGAAAATCCCTTCTGGTTATATTCCTGCTCATTGCTGCTAATTTATAATTTCATCCACACTCTTATATTCAATTCCTATTGAGTCTGCGAGTGTCCTGTGAACAATGTGCCCTTTGTAGGTATTAAGGCTGCTTTTTATTGTTGAGTCTTCTCTTATGCTATTTTCAATCCCTTTATTTGCAACAATCTTTATGTAAGGCAATGTTGCATTCGTAAGCGCAAGAGTAGAAGTCCTCGGATATGCTCCCGGCATATTGGCGACGCAGTAATGGATAATGCCGTCTATCTCATATACCGGGTTATCATGGGTTGTCGGCCTTGATGTCTCCACACAACCTCCCTGGTCAACAGAAACATCTATTATCACAGCGCCCTTTTTTATTGTCTTAAGCATCTCCCTTGTTATAAACACAGGGGTTTTTCCGCCCGGCACAAGAATGGCTCCGACAATAATATCAGCATCTTTTATCTCTTCTGCAATATTGTGAGATGTCAAAGACAGAGTTTTTATCCTGCCCATGAATTCCTCATCAAGTTTCTGTAATCTATCCACTCCCTTATTCATGACTATTGTATCCACGCCAAGCCCAACACAAACGCGCACTGCATTTGAGCCTACAACGCCTGCTCCGAGTATTAATGCCTTTGCCGGCTTCACACCTGTTGCGCCTGTAACAAGAACACCTTCTCCGTTATGAATCCTCTGCAAAAAATACGCTCCCATAATCGGCGCCATTCTTCCTGCAATTTCACTCATTGGCACAAGTAAAGGCAATGCGCCGTCTTTCTGGAGTGTTTCGTAGGCAAGGCTGGTTACCTTTTTTTTAAGAAGCAATTCAGTTAGTTCACGATTCGGTGCAAGGTGCAGATATGTGAATATTGCCTGCCCTTCCCTGAACAGTTCGTACTCAGGAGGCAGGGGCTCTTTTACCTTTATAATGAGATCTGCTTTTTTGAAAACGGTTTTTCTGTCAACAACATCAGCATCTGCCTGAAGATATTCTTCATCGGAAAATCCGCTCCCTTCACCAGCGCCTGTTTCAACAAGGATTGTATGCCCGTCCTTCTTGAGTTCTTCAGCTCCAAAAGGCGTCACGGCAACCCTGTATTCTTCTTTCTTTATTTCCTTAGGAACGCCGATTATCATTTGAACTCCTCCAAGTTTTTAGATAGCAGGACATAGTATTTAAGCGGTTTATTTTGCCGATAGTCAAACATCATTAAATATAAAATAAAGAGGCAAAATCCTCGCAGGGCGATAGCCCGAGAATGAGCGAAAATGCTATGTCCTGCTATCATTATTTAATTATATTGCAATTAGATTCCATATTCCAGGATTTATTAGACTGTTGCAAGAGCATGGATATTTCTGATATTGTTAAAAACTGTCGTTTTTCCAAAAAGGGGGAGGAAGAAATATGTTTTCTGCTGAAGAAACAAAAAGATATAACCGCCAGATGCTGATGGACGGCTGGGGAGAAGAAACACAAAAAAAACTGAAAACATCAACTGTCTTTATTGCCGGCGCAGGAGGGCTTGGCTCGCCTGTGTCAATATATCTTGCAGTTGCAGGAATTGGGAACATAAGGATATGCGACTTTGATTCCCCTGACTGGTCTAACCTTAATCGCCAGATTCTCCATAACCATAACCGCATCGGCACTAACAAGGCAGTGTCTGCGAAAAAGACCCTCGAGGAGCTGAACCCTGATATAAAGGTAACTGCGTTTACAGACAAGATTGTTGCTGAAAATGTAGATACACTTGTTGGAGATGCTGACATGATACTGGACTGCATGGATAATTTCCCAACAAGGTATTTATTGAATGAATCAGCAATAAGGAAAAAAATCCCCCTGGTCTTCGGAAGCATCTGGGGTATGGAAGGGAGGCTTAGTTTCATCAAAACGCCTGAGACCCCATGCCTTAAATGCATTTATCCTGAAGCGCCTCCTTCCGAAGTATTCCCTGTTGTCGGCGCAACACCAGGAGTCATCGGCAGCCTTCAGGCCCTTGAGGTTATCAAAAACCTCACCGGTGATCGCGAGAACCTGAAAGGCAAGCTCATGGTCTGGAACGGCACAAAGGCTGAATTCAGAAACTATAAGGCATATAAGGACCCTCAATGCCCGGCATGCGGAAATTCAAAATAGCCGCATCCGGGATTCTTTTCCTGAACACTCCTCTTTATAAGCTTAAAATTTAACTGCCTGTAAAAAAAACTTGACAAGTATCTCAAAATATGATAAAACAGGACTAAAATAGTCTTGATTTAAAAAGGAGGTATAAATGGAATTGGTAAATGTAAACAAAATTGGAATAAGCAAAGGCACGGCAGTTGAAGATGCCGTGACAGCTAATTTCAAAGGAGAAACCGGTGAGGTCGGGCTTTATCTTGCAATGGCAAGGCAGGCGCAAAGGGAAGGTTATCCTGAGATTGCAGAAACACTTAAGAGGATAGCCTGGGAGGAGGCAGGACATGCAGCCCGGTATGCCGAACTCAACGGACTCATTTCTGAAAACACAAAAGAAAATCTCGAAAAAATGCTTAATGGAGAGATTGGCGCAAACAAAGGAAAGAGGGAAGCTGCAGTAAAAGCAAAAGAGGTGAATGTGGATGAAGCTCATGACTTTTTTGATGAGTCTTCAAGAGATGAAGCAAGGCATGCAATGATGCTTAACGGCCTTTTGAATAGGTTTTTTCCCGCTAAAGGCGGATTCGCCTCAGGCGGAAAATAAGCAATGTATGTAACAAGGAAGGCAGATTACGCGATACGCTGTGTGCTTTATTTGGCAAAAAACACAGGGCGGATAACCAGTGTTGATGAAATATCCAACGCAATGTATGTGCCAAAGAGTTTCCTGGCCAAGATACTTCAGCGCCTTATGAAGGCCGGCATTGTAAGTTCTACCAGAGGAATTAAGGGAGGATTTCAGCTCTCAAAAGACCCGAAGGATATTAATCTTCTGGAGGTCATAGAGGCCATTCAGGGCATCTCGGCTGCGAATATCTGCGCAATTGATAAGAGGATGTGCAGGCTCAGCGGCAGATGCGTTGTTCATCCCATATGGGTGAAAATAAGGGAAAAAGTTGAACAGGAACTTAAAAAAGAAAATTTTGCAAAGCTTGCTAAAAAGCAATAGAATTTGGCTAAAGCATAGGGCTTCAGCCGGGAACAAAAGGAGGTTTGTTTTATGGATACGTTAACATTAAGCAGATTACAGTTCGCTGTAACAGCGGCATTCCATTTTATATTTGTGCCGTTGACGCTCGGGCTTTCAATACTCATTGCGTATATGGAAAGCCGCTATGTCAGGACAAATGATAATATGTACCTGAAGATGGCAAAATTCTGGGGAAAATTATTCCTGATTAATTTTGCCCTCGGTATCGTGACAGGAATCACAATGGAGTTTCAGTTCGGAATGAACTGGGCTGAATACTCAAAATATGTCGGAGATATTTTCGGCGCTCCGCTTGCAATCGAAGCAACGGTCGCATTTTTTCTTGAATCCACCTTTATAGGGTTATGGATTTTCGGATGGAACAAGGTATCCAAAAAAGTTCATGCCCTCTCTATCTGGCTCGTTGCAATAGCAACAAACCTTTCAGCGCTCTGGATACTCCTTGCAAACGGCTGGATGCAAAACCCTGTTGGTTATGTCCTGAGAAATAACAGGGCCGAGATGGTTGATTTCAGCGCGATGCTGACAAATATTTACGGCTGGCTTAAATTCGGCCATACACTGCTTTCAGGGTATGTGCTTGCAGCGTTCTTTGTGATGGGTGTATCAGCCTATCATCTCCTTAAGAAAAACAGGGCTGACTTTTTCAAGCGGTCTTTCAGGATTGCTGCAGTTTTCGGCCTTGCGGCGTCAATTATGGTGATTGTCATAGGCACGTTTCACGCTGAAAGAGTTGCCCTGACCCAGCCGACAAAATTTGCTGCGATGGAATCAGTATGGGACACACAAAAAGGAGCGGCATATAACCTTCTGGTTATACCTGATACTGAAAATGAAAAGAATGAGGTAGAGGCCCTAGGAATCCCGAAATTTTTAAGCCTGCTTGCATATCATGACGGAAACGCTGAGGTTAAGGGGTTAAAAGAATTTTCAAAGGAAGAAAGGCCGCCTGTTGTTCCTGTATTTTTTAGTTTCAGGATAATGGCAGCGCTCGGGTTCCTGTTTGTTCTGCTTTCTCTTATTGCAACTGTCATGTCAGGAAAGGATAATCTTGAAGGCAGCAGATGGTTTTTAAAGTTGATGCTTTTTGCCATCCCATTGCCGTACCTGGCAACCCAGCTTGGCTGGCTTGTTGCAGAACTTGGCAGACAGCCGTGGATCGTTTACGGCCTGCTCAAGACATCGGATGCAGTTTCAAAGGCCATCAGTGTGCCTCAGGTCGTTGCCTCGCTTTTAGGGTTTACGCTCCTTTACGGAATACTGGCAGCCGTGGATATATATTTGCTGACAACATATGCAAAGAAAGGACCGGATGATGACCTGTCAGCTATTTTAAAAGCTTCAAGGAATCAGGAAGTGTAATATGGAATTTCAGATAATATGGTTTATTTTATGGGGAACTCTGTGGGCTGTTTATTTTATGGTGGACGGCTTTGATTTTGGAGTTGGAATACTGCACAGTTTTATTGGGAAAACCGAGGGAGAAAAGAAAACCATAATCAGAACAATAGGCCCTGTATGGGATGGAAACGAGGTCTGGCTTGTTACTGCAGGCGGTGCAACATTTGCCGCATTTCCGGGTACATATGCCCTGATGTTCAGCTACTTGTACTCGGCCCTGCTGCTTATATTATTTGCACTGATAGTCAGAGGGGTTGGGCTTGAATTCAGGGAAAAGGTTGAGGGTGCAGGATGGAAAAGAATGTGTGATATTGCAATTTTCGCTGGAAGTTTCCTTCCGGCGCTGCTGTTTGGTGTCGCATTCGGAAATATCTTTCAGGGAATACCTATGGATGCAAGCGGCTATCACGGCAATCTGCTTACATTGCTGAATCCGTACGGGCTGCTTACGGGAATCCTGTTTGTGCTGTTGTTTATCGTGCATGGTGCATTGTGGCTGAGTGTGAAGACAAACGGAGACTTGAGCAGGCGTGCTTCTTCTGTTGCAGGCAAGTTATGGTATGCGCTTCTTGTTAGTGCAGTGCTGTTTTTAATATATACAGCATCTGCAACAAATCTTTACTCAAACTATCTTAAGAACCCGGTCTGGTTTGTCGTGCCTGTGACAGCTGTTTTGGCGCTTCTGGGCATAAAGTTGTTTGCATTGAAAGGCGGCTATCTTGGATCATTTTATGCCTCGTGCCTGACTGTTTTGACTGTTACATTTACAGGCGTGACAGGGCTGTATCCGAATCTTATACCTTCAAGCCTTGACAAGAATTACAGCCTTACCATCTTCAATTCGTCTTCAAGCCCATACACGCTGAAGATAATGACAGTAGTGGCCCTGATTTTTGTGCCTGTCGTAATCAGCTATCAAATCTGGGTTTACAGAATTTTCAGGCAGAAATTGACTGTTGATGAGGTGCTGAAAGAAGGCGAATCTTATTGAGCAGAGATAAAATTATTAAAGCTGTAAAGGAGGCAAGTTATGTCAATAGAATGGACTACCGATTTAGCAACGGGCGTGGATGAAATTGATAAGCAGCACAAGGAGTTGTTTCAAAGGATTAACAGCCTGCTTGGTTCATGCAGAGAGGGCAAAGGCAAGGACGAGGTTAAAAAAGTAATATGGTTTCTGGAAGACTATGTAATAACGCATTTCTCCGAGGAAGAAAGATATATGGCTAAGCATGATTATCCTGAATACAGCAGCCATAAACAGCAGCATCTCGAATTTATGGAGAACTTTTTAACTTTAAAAAAGCAATTCGAATCAGAGGGGCCAGGCGTTCATATTGTAGTCAATATAAACCATCTGGTAGTGGACTGGCTGAAGAACCATATCCGGAGATTGGATAAGGCTCTGGGTGCATTTCTAAAAACCAATATCTGAATCTAAAGGCGCATGCAGTGATACACAAGCTGTTCGTGATTGCATGCAGGAAGAGTCAACTTACTGTAATGCAAGAACTTCGGGTTTCACTTTTTGAAATGAGCATGTGCCTTTCGAATGCCATGGATTTGGTCAGCCCTGCTGTTGTTGACCACCATAAGCGGGTGGCATTTATCGCTTCCAGTATCGCAGCCGAGATTGGATTGTCGGAGAAGGCCCAGGAAGACCTCATTATGGCCGGACTACTTCATGATATCGGGGCCATATCTCTTAAAGACAGGCTTGATGCACTCAATTTTGAGACAGATTCTCCGGGTTCTCATGCAGAATTAGGATATCGCCTTATCAAGACGTTTGCTGCTTTTTCTGATATGGCTCCGCTGGTGCGTTATCATCATTTGCAGTGGGAAAACGGGAAGGGTTTGAATTTCAGAGGGGAAAAAGTACCTTTGCTCTGCCATGTGCTTCATCTTGCCGACCGTATCGCTGTTATTATAAATTCAAAAGATGATATCTTGCAGCAGTCTAAAAATATCTGCAGAAAAATTACAAAAAATTCAGGCAAAAAATTTGTACCGGAATTTGTTGATGCGTTCTGCAGTCTGGCCCAAAAGGAATCTTTCTGGTTCGACACCATGTCGTCTTCAATAAGCCAGGTGTTAACAGAAAAGATACGTGTGTCCACAATAGAGTTAAACCTTAAAGAACTGCTGAACCTCGCCGGGCTTTTCAGCGAGATTATTGACTTCAGAAGCTGTTTTACAGCCACACATTCAAGCGGGGTAGCGGCAAGTTCAGAAGCGCTTGCAAAATTGCTGGGGTTAGAAGAATATGAGTGCCGTCTGATAAAGATTGCAGGTTATCTGCATGATTTGGGCAAACTCGCCATCCCTGCAGAAATTCTTGAAAAACCATCACGCTTAACGCGGGAAGAAAATAATATCATCAAGCGGCATCCATACTATACTTACCGGATAATTGAAACCGTTAAGGGGCTGGACATTATAAATTCATGGGCGTCATTTCACCATGAGTGCCTGGACGGCAAGGGGTACCCTTTCAGGCAGAAAGGCAAGGATATTCCTTTTGGAGCAAGAATAATTGCAGTTGCAGACATCTTCACTGCACTTACGGAAAATCGTCCTTACAGGCAAGGGATGTCAAGAGATACAGTATTAAAGAACTTAATGAACATGGTTAAAAACTCTGCGATTGACCCTGATATTGTGTCAGTGCTCAGGCGTAATTACACTGAGATTAATTCAATCCGTATAGCTGCCCAGTCAGAAGAATCTGCTGAGTATGAAAATTTTAGCCGCCACGTTAGCTGCTGAGCTAAAAACTCCCCTTGCCTGCGGCTTCCCTTGAAAAAATTAAAAATGTCCTGTATTTTATCCCCTAATACTGATGATTCGAGGTAAAATATGAAAATGGATATAAAAACATTCGTTCTCAACAAGGCAAAGGCAGCAAAAGAAGGTGCACGGGCAATTGCCAAAGTATCTTCTGGAGAAAAGAACAATGCACTCTTAAAGATGGCTGACGCCCTTAAAAAACGCAGTGCAGAGCTTATAAAAGAAAACAAAAAAGACATTGCTGCCGCAGAGAAAAAAGGGCTTTCAAAGGCAATGATAGACAGGCTTGCATTAAATGACAAGCGCATTAATGAGATGGCACAGGGGCTGATAGAGATTGCAGCGCTTCCTGACCCTGTCGGCGAAGTCATAAAGATGCGGCAGAGGCCTAACGGGATGGCTGTCGGGAAAATGCGTGTCCCTATAGGATTGATAGGAATTATATACGAATCAAGGCCGAATGTTACTGCAGATGCAACAAGCCTGTGCCTCAAGGCAGGGAATGCGGTTATGCTGCGCGGCGGTTCTGAGGCTATAAATTCAAACAGGGCTATCGTAAAAATTTTAAGGGATTCTGCAAAGGCTGCGGGGCTTCATGAGGATGCTATTACATTCATTGATATACCTGAGAGAGAAGCAGTTATGGAAATGCTCAAACTCGAAGGGACTGTTGACCTGATAATCCCGCGCGGAGGCGAAAGCCTTATAAGGGCGGTTACAGAGAATTCCAGGATTCCTGTGCTGAAACATTATAAGGGGGTATGCCATGTCTTTGTTGACAGGGATGCTGACCTGAAAATGGCAGAAGATATATGCTTTAACGCAAAGGTCCAGAGGCCAGGGACATGTAATGCAATGGAGACAATGCTTGTTGATAAAAAGATAGCGAAGAAATTTTTGCCTTCAATGATAAAAAGGTTCAGAAAAGCAGGCGTTCGTGTAAAAGGATGCGCTGAGACAAGAAAGATTGACAAATCTCTTGCACCTGTAACCGAGGGTGATTATTATGCGGAATATCTTGCCCTTATTCTCAACATCCACACTGTTAAAGGCATTGATGAGGCGATGGAGCATATTGCAAAATACGGTTCTGCCCACTCCGATTCGATTGTCACCGGGAATTATGCGAGGGCACTGAGATTTTTAAGAGAGGTAGATTCATCTGCTGTTTTAGTCAATGCATCCACAAGGTTAAATGACGGTTATCAGTTCGGGCTCGGCGCCGAAATAGGAATATCAACGGATAAGATCCATGCACGCGGGCCGATGGGGCTTGAGGAACTTACGTGCACGAAGTTTATTGTTTTTGGGAACGGGCAGATTAGAGAATAGAGATAACTTGATAGATAAGCGGGATATGGTATTTGAGCGGTTTATTTTGCCGATATTCAGACAGTTGTTTATTCAGATAATAAAGAGGCAAAATCCTCGCAGGCCGCCTCAGGCGACCGAGAATGAGCGAAGATGCTATATCCCGCTTATCTTGTTCTGCTAAAGTGAAACTTTTAAAGATAGACTTCAATGATATTCAAAAGGCAATGGAGGATGTGTCGAGGGATGCATTCGACTATTTCCTTGACCTTGAGACAGGAAAGGTCATGACAATCTCAAATGAAATGCTCGAAAAGGCAGAGGCAACCTTATATAAAAGTGATAGTGCGCCAATAGCTAATGAAAAAGAAATAGATGAATATGATATGCCAGAATGGATTGAAAAAGAGGTCGAGATGGCAATAAGAATATTCTCTGAAAAAGGAAGGCATGTCAGAATCCCGGAGCGGGAATCATCAGATGCATATACCCTTATGAAAAAATTTACTGAAGGAGTTGAAGAACTCCACCCCCATGATGAACTTCTCTCTGCCCTTGGCACTAACAACGCATTCAGCAGATTCAAGAAGGTGCTTGCAGATTATCCTCAGTACAGAGAAAAGTGGTTTGCCCTTAACGCAAAGGCGATGAAAAAGACAATAAGCGATTGGCTGGCATCTATAGAAATAAAACCTGAACAGGGGTATTATTAATTTAAATGAAACTCGGCATATTCGGCGGGACATTTAATCCAATCCACTACGGCCACCTGAGGGCCGCTGAGGAAGTGCAGGCCAAACTGAATCTTGACAAAATTATCTTTGTACCGTCAGGCAACCCTCCCATGAAGGACAGAGAGCTTGCAGATGCAAGAAACAGATATAAGATGGTGCGGCTCGCAACATTTAAAAACCGTTCTTTTACAGTCTCAGATATCGAATATAAAAAGAAAAATAAATCCTATTCAGTTAACACTCTGAAAGAACTTCAGCGGCATTATAAGGGCGCAAGGCTTTATTTCATATTGGGCATTGATGCCTTTATTGATATACCCAACTGGTGGCAGCCTGACAGATTGGTTACGCTTGCAGACTTTGTCGTTATATCAAGGCCCTCTTTTAAATTTGCAGGCCTTTCATCTTCTCCGTATATTGAGGCAGACAACAATATACTTAAAAGGCTTGATTCAGGAAAGATTGAATCCTATAAAACAGCGCTTGGGAGCGGAAGGAATATAATAATGATGCGGCTTACTCCGATTGAGATATCAGCAACCTTAATCAGGAAACTGTTATATCAGGGCAAAAGCATAAAATACCTGTTGCCAGAAGAAGTTGAATCCTATATAATTTCTAATAAGATGTATAAGTTAAAAGTTTAAAAAAAGGAGGAAAAACCTTTAGAAAGTAAAGCCAAAGCCCTTGAAGCAGCAAAAACAGCAATGGGGAAAAAGGCCGGGGATGTACTCATCCTTGAACTAAAAAATCTGTCCATCATTGCAGATTATTTTGTTATCTGCTCAGGAGAAAGCACTACCCAGGTAAAAGCAATCTTCGGAGCGATCGAGGAAAATTTCTCTAAGCGCCGCATCCGTCCTATCGGAATCGAAGGATTAAACCATGGGCGCTGGGTCTTAATAGACTATGGAGATGTGATTATCCATATCTTCGAAGAGGAAACAAGGACGTATTATCAGCTTGAGAAGCTCTGGCTCGATGCACCGAGAATACCTGTAGAGGAGAAAGGTTACCACCGCTAATGGGGAAAATTGCAATATTTATATTTATTCTCTTTCTTGCAGGGCTTGGGGGCTTTGCATATGTCAACCAGGAAATAACAACAATCAAAATACCTTTTGATAATACCTATGAGACCCCAAAGATAGCCCTGATACTCTTTTCATGTGTGGCAGGCGCCCTTGCAATGCTCATCACCTTCACAATAAGAGATACAAAACGTTTTATAGATAACTGGCAGTATCAGCGCAGGCAGAAGAAAGAGGCAAAGATTCAGGAATTGTATTCAAATGCCCTGAATGCCCTCCTTGCCCATGATGAAGACGAGGCCAAAAAACCGCTTGAAAGCATCCTTATCGAAGAACCAAAGCATCTTAATGCCCTTCTCAGGCTTGGAGATATTGCAGCTGCCGAGGAAGGCTATCAGAAGGCAGCAGATTTCTACAATAAGGCCTTCTCGGTTAATCCTGAAAACCTTGAGGTGCTTTTCTCTCTCGAAAGCCTTATGGAAAAAACAGGCAGGTGGGCTGACGCCTTGAACTACATAGAAAAGATCCTTGATATAGATACCGACAACCTTAGTGCACTCTACAAAAAAAGGGCAATCCTCGAAAGGGATGAAAAATGGGACGAACTTGTTGATGTGCAAAAGACAATATTAAAACACGAGCATACTGAAAAGGACCGCCAGAGAGAACAGACTAATCTCCTCGGCTATAAGTACGAATATGGCAGGCACAGCCTTGAGCACGGAGAGATAGAAAAAGCAAAAAAAGCATTCAGGACACTCTTGAAGCTGAACGGAGATTTCATCCCTGCATATCTTGGGCTTGCAGAGGTGATGCTCAGGGAAGGAGAGTCTGAAGATACAGTAGATTTCCTTGAAAAAAGCTATGAGCAGACATCATCCATGATAATCCTTGCACGGCTTGAAGACCTTCTTATAAGCCTGGGAGAGCCCTCAAGGCTCATAAGGCTGTATGAAAACAGCCTGGCAAAAAAACCACAGAACCATATCCTCAGGTTTCTGCTTGGGAAACTCTATTACAGGCTTGAGATGATAGACGATGCATTTGAGACTTTTACATATGTTGATGCAAGCGGAATGGCCTCCCCGGAACTTTATCAAATAATGGGCGACCTTTATCTCAAACGTGATCAATGTGACAGGGCTGTGGCAGAATTCAAAAAGGCTGTTGATATGAAAATGGCTTTCAGGCTTCCATACTGGTGCTCAGTCTGCGGATACCACTCCCAGGAATGGTCCGGCAGATGCCCGAGTTGCAACACCTGGAACACCTCTACCTTCAATATACATGGCGCCGGCAAGATTTAAAAAAGAGGCTGTTGTCCTGGATACAAGCCTCTTTGTCAACCCTGATGTGCGTGATAGTTTCGGCAGAACACCCACGGAGGCATTCGAAAGTTTCCTGTCCCTGGCGTCACAGGCGTATTTACTTGATTTTTATATGCCGCCGTCCATATTTGAGGAACTGCTTAATTTTATTGAGCCTGAAAAAATATCAGGAGACCTGCTGGTTATCCTTCACCAGAAACCTCCCAAAAAATATGAGCTCACATGCCCTGCATTTTTGCTTTATGAACTTATTGAGGACATCAGAGAAAGGATAAACAAGGGGCTCAGGGTGGCTGAAAAGGCCGTAAGGGGTGTCACTAAAGCAGGGGAAGAAGAGACTATTAAAGACCTTAGAAGAAAATACAGAGAGGCATTAAGAGAGGGAATCATTGACAGCAAAGAAGATGTGGACCTGATACTTCTTGCGCGGGAACTTGACGCCCTGCTGGTAACAGCAGACCAGGGGATAATAAAATGGGCTGAAAAGCTTGGCATCAAATGGCTGCTGCCTTCTAAATTTAAAGAGTATCTTCTCAGCTCCATAAAAAGGGCTGACCTTTTGGCAACCAAACTTCAATAAGCAGAGAAGGCCCTGTTCCTGCTGTTTTAAATAACCGCTTTTAAATCCCCTTGATATTCGGGTGATAAGTCTTTGCAAGCTTTCCGAGTCTCTGAGACATTGACATAATAAGCCTTACTATAAGCTCATGTACGATTATTGTATGTGTATTTTTGGTTTTCTTGTAATATTTTTTTAATGTATCCCTTACTTTTTTATTGCCTGAGACATCAATAATCATGTCTACATTCCTGCCTTTTTTCGCCAGGTCCATAAAATTCTTTGTGGTCGGGATCCTGCTCTTTTTAGCAAACTGCATTCCGGGTGATTTCTCGTTTATGTCAGCAACACCTACGACCTTGATATATTTATGCTTCTTCAGCTCCTTTAACAGAGGTTGCCCTGTCCTTCCGCAACCCACTATTGCTACCTTAATGATATCCGCCATGATGCCCTCCCTTTTTAAAATTTAATAATATTACCAGATTCATCGGGAAATAGACAATATCAGCTCGGTTTCGAGTCGCAACGACCTTCAATCTCCTTAAGCAATTCTTCAAGGAGCCTGTCCTCTTTTACGGCCTTTATTATTTTCCCTTTTTTGAAAAGTATACCTCTTCCTTTTCCGCCTGCTATCCCGAAATCAGCTTCCCTTGCCTCACCCGGGCCGTTGACAATACATCCCATCACAGCAACTGTTATTGGTTTATCAATTAACTTCAATTTTGATTCAACCTTCGCAGCAAGCCCTTTCAGGTTAATATTGCACCTGCCGCAGGTAGGACATGAGATTATCTCAGCGCCTCTTTTTCTTAACCCGAGCGAATTCAAAATTCCATAAGCCACCCTTATCTCTTCAGCAGGCTCTGCAGTCAGTGAAACCCTGATGGTATCTCCTATGCCCTCTGAAAGTAATATGCCTATACCCACAGAGCTTTTTATAATGCCGGTTGACGGAGGCCCTGCCTCTGATATACCCACATGCAGCGGATATTTGAATTTCCTTGAAAACAGCCTGTATGCCTCAACAGTGGTTGGCACATTCGATGCCTTGAGAGAGACCTTTATGTCCCTGAACTTTAATCCCTCCAGAATATTTATATGCCCGGCTGCGCTTTCTACGAGGGCCTGGGGCGTTGGATGCCCGTACTTCGCAAGAAGTCTTTTATCCAGCGAACCTGCGTTTACGCCTATCCGGATAGGCAACCCCTTATCCTTTGCGCCTGCAACAACTTCTTTCACTTTCCAAGTGGCTCCGATATTGCCGGGATTTATTCTCAAGCCGTCAACTCCCTGATTTATTGCCTCAAGTGCAAGCCTCCAGTCAAAGTGGATATCTGCTATTATTGGTATGTTTACGGATTTTTTTATTTTGCCCAAGGCCTTTGCCGCATCCATATCAGGCACAGCAAGCCTTATAATCTCGCAGCCGGCTTTTTCCAGCCCCTTAATCTGTTTTACTGTTGCCTTTACGTTCCTCGTATCTGTCTTTGTCATTGACTGAACACTTATTGGGTGTCCGCCGCCAACAGGAACTTTTCCGACATAAATCGTACGTGTTTTCTTACGAGCGGCCATTTACCTTCACCCCGTTATTATTGTTCTCTTTTCCCGTCTCTTTCTGTTTTTCCTTTTCTTTCAGCTTCTCTATCTCTTTATCTATCTTTCTCATCTCCCTGTATGCCTTCACCGCAGTTATGTGTTCTTCTGCCGTGACAGAGAACTGATGCGTGCCGTCATTGTTTGATACAAAATAAAGATACCTCTCATCTGCAGGATATAATGCCGCCTCAATTGATTTGATGCCTGGCGAGGCAATAGGCCCCGGAGGCAGGCCCTTAATAACATATGTGTTATACAGGGTTTTACGCCTGAGATCACTCATGGTTATTCTTTCCTTTGAACTTTTTATGCCGTAAACTGCAGTCGGGTCTGCCTGCAAAAGCATCCTTTTTTTAAGCCTGTTATGATAGACAGCCGATATCAAGGGCCTTTCACTGTTTACAATTGCCTCTTTTTCAATTATGGATGCGAGCGTAAGTACCTCGTTCTCGGTGAGTCCGAGTTCTGCTGCCCTTTCCTGTAATTTAGCCGAATATTTAGCACGCATGCTGTTTATCATCATGGCAAGGGCATTCTCAATCTCTATTCCCTTGGGCATTTTATATGTATCAGGGAAAAGATATCCCTCGATTGAAGGAGCATCTATATTGAATGACTTTAAAAAATCACTGTCCTTCGCAATCTTTCTGAATGTCTGCCTGTCCCCAATGTTTTTCTCAACAAGTTTTTCTCTTATCTCCAGCAGGGAATCCCCTTCCACCACTGTTATGTCATATTCTACAATCTGGCCGTTCTTTAAGAGGATTAAAATATCCAGCGGGTTCATTGAGCCTGTAATCGAATAGTAACCAGCCCTTATTTTTCTGTGCAGGCCTGTCAGCCTGCCAATGAAGAGGAAAAGGTTTTTATCTCTTATCAGTTTCTCCTTTGACAGGATATCAATAGCCTGCCTGAACGTAGCGCCCTGGGGTATCTGTATCTCAGAGGTCCTTGTGCCTGTTGGAAGCGGAACCAGAAATTCTATTGCTATGTATATGAGATAGAGAAATACAAGGCACAAAAGCATAACTGCAATATTTTTTCTCACGTTTTTAGTGTGCCAGAATTAACACCCAGAGTCAATGAGATAGAAACAAGAAAGGGGCGTGCAGAGCACGCCCCTTTCTATTTTTGTTTTGCTGCCAGCTAATTGCTGAAAGCTGATAGCTGTTTTTTAGTACATTCCGCCCATTCCACCCATTCCGCCAGGCGGCATTCCAGGCGCCTCAGGTTTTTCTTCCGGTATGTCTGTAATCATAACAGCGGTTGTAAGCATCAAGGCCGCAACAGAAGCTGCATTCTGAAGCGCAGACCTTGTCACCTTTGTCGGGTCTATAATCCCTGCCTTTATCATATCAACATACTCTTCCTTATCTGCATCAAATCCATAGTTTGTCTCTTTTGAGTTTTTAACCTTCTCGACAATCACAGAACCTTCAAGCCCTGCATTATTGACAATCTGCCTGATTGGTTCTTCGAGAGATTTTTTCACAATCTCAACGCCTACCTGCTGGTCAGTCTCCAGTTTAAGTTTGCTGAGGGCAGGCAGGGTCCTGAGAAGTGCAATGCCTCCGCCGGGGACTATGCCTTCTTCAACAGCAGCCCTTGTTGCATGGAGTGCATCCTCAACTCTTGCCTTTTTCTCTTTCATCTCTGTTTCAGTTGCAGCTCCGACATTGATAACCGCAACTCCGCCAACTATCTTTGCAAGCCGCTCCTGCAGTTTTTCTTTATCATAATCAGAGGTTGTTTCCTCTATCTGTGCCTTTATCTGTTTTACCCTTCCCTGAATCTTTGCATGGTCTCCGGCACCTTCGACAATAGTTGTATTTTCCTTATCAACTGTAATCTTTTTTGCCCTTCCGAGATCAGCAATCTTTATACTCTCAAGCTTAATGCCAAGGTCTTCTGCTATCAGTGTGCCGCCGGTAAGAATCGCAACGTCTTCAAGCATTGCCTTTCTTCTGTCGCCAAAGCCAGGGGCCTTAACAGCGCAGACCTGGATCGTGCCGCGCAATTTATTCACAACCAATGTTGCCAGGGCTTCGCCTTCAACTTCCTCGGAAATAATCATTAACGGTTTCCCCATCTTTGCGGTCTGTTCAAGTACAGGGAGAAGATCCTTCATGCTTGAAATCTTCTTTTCATGGATGAGTATAAATACGTCCTCAAGTATACATTCCATGCGCTCAGGGTCTGTTATGAAATAAGGAGAAATATATCCCCTGTCAAACTGCATACCCTCAACAACGTCAAGTGTTGTTGCCATGCTTTTAGCCTCTTCAACTGTGATTACGCCGTCTTTCCCGACCTTGTCCATTGCCTCTGCAATCAGTTCACCTATTGACGGGTCGCTGTTTGCCGATATCGTGCCGACCTGCCCTATCTCTTTTTTATCCTGAACAGGTTTGCTCATTTTCTTAAGCTCAGATATAACCACCTCTACTGCCTTCTCTATCCCCCTCTTAATATCCATCGGGTTTGCGCCAGCTACAACGTGCTTCATGCCCTCTCTGTAAATAGCATGTGCAAGCACGGTTGCTGTTGTTGTGCCGTCACCGGCTACATCGGATGTTTTTGAAGCGACTTCCCTTACAAGCTGTGCACCCATATTCTGCCATGGGTCTTTTAGTTCTATCTCTTTTGCAACAGTGACACCGTCTTTTGTAATTGTCGGCGCGCCATATTTTTTATCAAGGATTGCATTCCTTCCCTTTGGCCCTAATGTCGCCTTTACTGCATCTGTAAGCATGCTCACTCCTTTGAGTATTTCATGCCTTGCTGCTTCATCAAAAAGAAGCTGTTTAGCCATTTGTAAGTCCTCCTTCTTTAATTTAAAGCTGAAAGCTTATAGCTGTCAGCTCGGTTGCGAGTCGTACCGACCTGTTTTTTTATCCCTCTACGATTCCCAGGATGTCTTCTTCTCTTATTATGAGATATTCCTCGTTGTCCATCTTGATCTTTGAGCCTGAATACTTGTCAAAAAGTATCGTATCCCCTACCTTAATCTCCATGGGCTGGCGTTTACCGTCGTCTGTCACCCGTCCTGTTCCTACTGCTATTACTGTGCCTCTCTGCGGTTTTTCCTTTGCTGCATCGGGTATGTAAAGGCCGCCTGCTGTCTTTTCCTCTTCCGAGGAATATTTGACAAATACCCTGTCTCTAAGTGGTTTAAACTTCATAAACATGTCTCCTTTCTTATATTTTTAACTCATAGCTGCCCCGATAATATCGGGGCTTTAGAATTGTTAGCACTCACTGCTAGAGAGTGCTAATATACTAGAATGTGACCCTTAAGGCAAGGGGAGTTAAAACGGATAAAAACCTTAAAATCTCGCTAAAGCTCTTCCTTTCTCTTTTTTGCTTCTATTTTTAAATTTTTAAGACTTTCTTCTTGTTTTCTATGAAATTATCAATAGCCTCGCGGAAAAAATTGCCTTTACTGCGCACTTCAGGCGATATCCGGCCATCATAAAGCTTCGTTCCTTCTTTAACTTCAGAGGCAAACACAGTGTAAAAATTGTTATTTTTTATTGCCGCTTCCATCTTTGCTGAACTGTAAAGATAAATGTCAGCTATAATAGTCCTGGCCAACCGGCGCGCTTTCTCTACTGCTTCATCTGCCTCTACTTTTATTTCCGGTTTCGGGGGCGGTGCTGCCTGAGGGGCTGCTGCCTTAAGAGTTGCTTCAACTTTGGGCGGTGCCGGCATTTCAACCTTTGGCTGGGGTTTTTCAACAACTGGCTCTTTTGGCTTTTCCGCAATTTCTTCTTTCGGTTTTACACCTCTTAATACATCAATTTTATCCATGAGCAAAGCTTCTATCTCATGCTCCTCAATATAATCGTCAGCTCCATGCAAAGAAGTAGGCTCTCTTCTGTATCTGGTTTTATCGTAAATCGAACTTATCAGTATGACCTTTATTGCTTTTGTTTCTGCCCGCTCTTTCAGCCTCTTGCAGACCTCAAACCCGTATATCTTGGGCAATGCAACATCCAGGATTGCAAGAAACGGAAGTTCTTTTACAGCCTTAATCATTGTATCTATTCCCTCATATGAAACAATAACTGAGTAACCTTTTTGTGTCAGTAATTTGTTTACCCTCTCAACGATTGCAGGGTTTTCATGCGCAACAATAATCTTATTCTCCAAAGGTTTTATCTGCACTGCAGGTTTTTTTACCAGGAGCACGGTGCTGCACTTGGGGCATTTGAAGCGTATGCCTTCAGGCGTGAGTTTTTCATCCGCAACCTTAAGCTTTATTTTACATTTCGGACAGCCTACGACCACTTCCTAAACCTCCTCCCTGGCAACCATAGTTTAATTGTCAGGAGCCCCACCAAGAACCCCCCGACATGGGCGAACCACGCGACCCCTCCTTGTGCTGCACTCCCCTGGGTCAAAAGCCCGTTGACAACCTGTATAATAGCCCAAAATCCAATAACTATCAAGGCTGGAATTTTGACAACCTCAATAAAGAATCCCAAAAATATCAGCGTATGCACCTTTGCACGGGGAAATAAAAGCAGGTAAGCCCCGAGCACTCCGGCAACTGCGCCGCTTGCGCCAATCATCGGCACAGATGAAGAAGACGCCATGATTGCATGTGAGTAAGCAGCCACAATACCACTTGTGAGATAAAACATAAAAAATTTAAAATGGCCAAGCATGTCTTCAATGTTATTTCCGAATATCCAAAGGTATAGCATATTCCCGGCGATGTGCAATATCCCCCCGTGAAGGAACATAGCCGAGAATATCGTAAGGACCGGGTGTACTGGCTGCATCGTATCGAAAGATATAAGGTTCGAGGGGATTGCACCATAACTATAGACAATATATTTCTCTCCTGCAGGCGACATTATTTCCCATATATAGACGAGTATGTTTATCGCAATTATCCCGATAGTAACAAAAGGGAATGTGCTTGTCGGGTTATCATCTTTAAATGGAATCAATTGTTGCCTCCCTCCGGCTTATAGACATGCTCTTCTCAATAATACTACCGTAATTAATTCTTTATGGTCAAATATAACACCACGCTGACAATATGCCCCTTGTTGAATTCAGCCATTTCATGCAACAATTACTTATGGAAAAACTGATTAAGTCAGCTGCGCTGTCAACTCCTGACCCTGAAAGGGCTTTTAAAAACCTCTCAACATTCTGCGACAGCAATCCTGATGTCATTGAAAAACTTGAGGCGAATATTGCTCCAATATCCCTCCTCTTTAGTTACAGCCAGTTCCTGTCAGTCTTCTGCGTCTCAAATCCTGATATCCTTTTTGACATTCTCGCTGATATAACTACCCCCCTGGACAGAGAAACCCTTTCCGCCTCTTTAAAAGAACAATTTGAGAATAACCCGGACCATATGAAGGTTGTCCGTAAGTTCAGGAAAAAAGAACTGCTCAGAATAACCCTGCGTGATATTCTTAAAAAGTCTGACCTCATAGAAACCATGCTTGAGCTGAGCATGCTTGCAGATACGATACTTAATGAGTCATTAGAGGTTTTAAAGAAAACACTGAATGAGACATACGGCGAACCGAAAAATGATGCCTTTACAGTCATCTCCCTTGGGAAACTCGGAAGCGAAGAGCTTAACTTCAGCTCTGATGTGGACCTGATACTTGTGTATGGGACCTCAGAAGGGGAAACTTCAGGGGCAATAACACCGCAGGGCATTAATGCCAACAGGATAAGCAACCATGAGTATTACTGCAAGTTAGGGGAAAACCTGAACAGGTTTCTGTCCATGAATACAGAGGACGGTTTTGCATACAGGGTTGACCTCAGGTTAAGGCCGGAAGGCCAGAGGGGGAGCCTGGCCCTGCCTTTATCAGGCTATGAAACATACTATGAATCATGGGGCAGGGCCTGGGAAAGGGCCATGCTTCTCAGGGCAAGGCCGGTTGCAGGAGACCTAGCCCTGGGCAATGAGTTCCTCGAGATGATAAAACCATTTGTATACAGAAAATATCTGGACTACAGCGCAATAGATGAGATACGGCAAGTGAAGACAAGGATAGATTCAACATTCAAGAAAAATGACATAAAAAGAGGATATGGAGGGATAAGAGAGATAGAATTTTTTATACAGGCCCTGCAGCTTATTTATGCCGGCAAGGAACCGCTGTTAAAAGAACGGGGCACTCAAAAAGCGCTGCACAGGCTCCTGCAGAAAAATCTTATCGGCCAGGCTGACTATGCCATGCTTTCAGACAACTACACGTTTCTCAGAACTCTTGAACACAGGCTTCAGCAGCTTAACGACCTTCAGACACACAGCCTGCCTTCTGATGAAAAAGAACTGAATGCACTCTCAAAAAAAATGGGGTTTTTAGAAAAAACCTCTTTTTTATCAGAGCTTGAACTTAGAAGAAATAAAACAAGAACCATCTATGACTCTCTTTTCAGGGAAGATAAAAAAGAACCATCAGACGGCGTGGTGCTGTTTGACGAGGAATTATCAGACATTGAACTTAAAGAACATCTGGCCAAGATAGGGCTGAAAGATGTGGAAAAGGGCTTGCGCAATATCCAGCATATCAGGGATGCCTCCCGCCATTTTCAGACGCTCCGGGGGCGGAGGGTGCTAAGCGAGATTCTTCCGGTATTTGTTGATGCAGCGGTTAAGAGCAGCAACCCGGATATGGCGCTGAATCATCTGCAGGCCTTTGCCTCGATGCTCAGCGTGAGAGAATCTTATCTTGACCTCTTCACGGAAAATAAAGACCTGATTCCAATCCTTATCAATCTTTTTTCACAGAGTGAATATCTTTCAAAGGCTATTATCAGGAAACCCGATTATCTTGAACTCATAGGGCATGAAATCGTCCTTAAGAAAAACCTGAACACATTAAAGGATGAACTAAAAAAGAGCGCCAGGGGCGGACAGGCCTTAAGTGATGCAATGCGTATTATGCGTCAGGTTGAAGAGATAAGGCTCAGCCTGCTGTTCCTCCAAAAAAAGATAGATGTGACAGAACTTATAAAGGGTTTAAGCAAGGCCGCAGAGGCAATACTTTCTGCAAGCGTTGAAGAACTGGGAGGGAATCTCGCGATAGTAGGTTTCGGCAAACTCGGGGGCAGAGAAATAACCTTCAACTCGGATATTGATATTATCTTTGCCTCACCGGATAATATTGAGGAGGAACAGACAAGGATTGCTGAAAAACTTCTCAGGCTTCTTCTCTCATATACCCGCGAAGGAATCGCATACAAAGTTGATACAAGGCTGAGGCCCGACGGAACAAAGGGCACATTGGTATCATCAGTGGATGCACTAAGAGATTATTATTCGGGGAATGCCGCATTCTGGGAATTTCAGGCGCTCTTAAAGGCAAGGCCTGTTGCAGGAGATATTAAGACAGGTGAGTGCTTTATTGATATGGCAAGGGATATCCTTATCAAACACGGCAGCCTTGTTTCCGCATCCGACATCAGGGCAATGCGTGAAAGGATACAAAAGGAGCTTGCAAAAGAAACAGAAGGTTATGATATTAAACTTGGATTTGGAGGGCTTGAAGAACTGGAGTTTACAGTCCAGTACCTACAGCTCAAAAACTGCAATAAATTTTCTTCTTTGCTTGTTCAGGGCACTCTTGATGCAATAGGGAGATTAGAGCAACCAGGAATAATAAACAAATCAGATGCAGATTTCATGAAAGATGCTTATGTATTTTACAGGACTGTTGAAAGCTATCTCAGGCTGAGGGAAAAAGATGTTTTGAAAAAAAGCGATGTGGATATATTAAGTGCTGCTGCGGAATTTATGGGATTTAAAGATGGGGAAGAATTAATCAGACATCTTGAAAAGACAAGAGGAAAAGTAAGAGAGATATATGACGAGTTGGTGGTTTGAAAAATGCAGTTTATATAGAATGCTTGCTTCTTCCTGTAGTCTTGATTGCAGCAGTCTATTAATTTCTCTTGACGAAACCCATAGTTTCCTCCTAAAATCAGCACAAAGAGACGCACGCAGCATATAATGTTAGCTGACAATGAAAGAGTGCTAAATTGAAAACAAAAGTATTAAGGCTTGCTATAGGCGTGTTTGCTCCCTTGATTTTAATAGCACTTATTTATGGCGTCGTAACCACTGTAATTGGTGGAAGAAGCCAAGGGATAGCTATCGGTGTTTTGACTTTGTACGCGTCGGCTATTATTGCAGGCATTCAAATCATTGCTTACTCGCTAATTATGGAGTTTCTTGTAAATAAGAAAATAAAAAATATCCATACCGCTGCCATTTTGAGTGGTCTGCTCGGGTTTCTAGTTGTCTCTTCTGCTTATTTATTGATGGGTGGTTTTAAGGCGTATCATTTTAAGCGCGATCCATATACTTTAATTATAGGTTTTTTTATTGGTGTGGCAATAGGTTATGCGCTCAAGTATCACTATGATAGAAACAGAAAAGGGACGGGCTACTTTAATTAGCATTAGCACATCTAAAGAAAAACCTACGGCCACTTCCCGGATTTATGCCCTAAGAATCACAACACTCAGGCAAGAAGATGACGACAAGGGGCGTGCCTTCAAAGTTCACCCTGCCGTCTCCTGCATAATGCAGAGGCAGTCTGTTTTATAAATAATATAATTATTGTTGTAATGTTTAATGATATTGTGGTAGCCTATTATTACATCATAAAATATGTAGAGATGAAACCAAGATGAAGCGTAAATGGCATGTCCTTTACTATGAAACCGAGGGTGGTGTATGTCCGTTTCAGAAGTTTATTGATTCCCGCAAAGACAGGGAACAGGCAAAAATCTTAAGCTGGATTTCCATGTTGGAGGATCGCGGGCCTAATCTCCCAAGGCCATACGCTGATTTACTGACTGACGGCATTCATGAACTAAGAATAAAACTTTCAGGGAATCAGGTTCGTATCCTGTATTTCTTTTGCTATAAAGATTATATTGTTTTAACCCATGCTTTCAGAAAGCATACAAGTGAAGTTCCTCAGCCTGAGATAAAGAAGGCTCAGATGTGCCGGGCTGATTTTTTATCAAGGTTTACTGAGAAGAAATTAAAGGAGGTTATAAATGAGAACCTTTAAAAAACATCTAAAGGAAAAATTAAAGGACAGGCGTTTCAGGGAACTCTATGAGGAAGAAAAAAAACTTGCCGAGTTGTCCCTCAAAATTCTTGACACACGGGAGCATCTTGGACTATCTCAAATGGAGGTAGCTAAAAGGGCAAAAATTACTCAACAGCAATTGTCGAAGATAGAGCATGGATTCAACTGCAATATAGCTACGTTCTTAAAGGTCTGCGATGCGCTGGGAATAAAGATAGCCCTTGAACGCCAAAAGTTTGCACACGCTGCCTGAATGGTAAGGCATACGGAAGACGATAAGGGTCATGCCTTCAAAATTCATTTAACATCGGGAATCAATAAACAGTAAATCCGAGATTTTTTTCTCAGAGCACCGCTTCTATTTTCTCTCCCCATCTTCTCCCACACCTCACTCCTATGAAAAACCCAGTGCCGCTTCCCGGATTTATGCTCTAATGATTACGACGCCACATAAAGCGCGGAAGAGCGGCTCGCAATTATTTCTGCATCTTCCTGATGATCTCGCCCAGCTTCTTTATTTCTTCTCCATACAACGCCCAGTTCCCTTCCCTCTGGGCCTTCATGGCGCGGTCAAAATGCTCACCGGCAGTTAAAGACAGCCCCCTGTTGTCCTTCACAGCAGGAAGCCGCAGGGAGGACTTCAAAGGCATTGCTTCTTCAGAGACCCTGACATCGCCGAATATCCTCGAAAGCGCGGCATCGAGTGTCTCTTCCATAGCGATTCGGTTTTCGTATGCGACAACGACCCTTTTCAGTTCAGGTATCTTGCCCTTGTCCGCCCTGAGATACAGCGGCTGAACATATATCAGGGAATTTTCGATAGGTATGACCAGCAGGGTCCCCTGTATCACCTGTGAGCCGCGCTGGTCCCATAGAGATACCTGCCTTGATATCTCGGTATCCTGGTTTATCCTGGCAACTATCTGCTTCGGCCCGTAAACAAGCCTGTCCTTCGGAAAACGGTATACCATGAGCCTCCCGTAGTTTTCAGCGTCACTGCGTGCAACCATCCATGCCGAGAGGTTGTCTTTTTTCTTCGGGGTAAAGGGGAGCATCAGTATGAACTCCTCTTTCTTCTCTTCAGGCAGTTTCATTATCGTGTAATAGGATTCCATACCTTCCTCGCTTTTTCCCATTGACGGTATCTCCCACTGGTCTTCCTTGTTGTAAAAGATTTGCGGGACCTCCATGTGATAAGTCGAGTAAACCATGGTCTGGATACCGAAAATATCCAGGGGATACCTGATATGTTTTTTCAGGTCAGCCGGCATTTCTGATATGGGCTGAAGCGTGCCCGGGAATATCCTGCTTATCGTCCTGATAATGGGGTCATCCTTGTCTGCCATATAAAATTTCATGCTGCCGTCGTATGCGTTAATAGTCACCTTCACCGAGTTCCTAATGTAATTAATCCCGTTTCCCACCGGCTGGGAATAGGGAAATCTCCTGCTGACTGTATATGCATCGTATATCCAGAAAAGTTGTCCGTCATCAGACACAACCATGTACGGGTCGTTGTCAAACATAAGAAAAGGCATGGCCTTACTGACTCTTTCAAGGATATTTCTGTTAAACAGTATCCTGCTTCTATCGGTTACGTCATTTGAGAGAAACAGCTTCAGCGAACCGTAATAAGCCGAAAAAACGAGTTTCTTGAAGAATGAATCTATTACGACCCCGCTTTTGCCCGCATATTCCGTAAAGACATTCGCCTCTCCCGACGGATAATCGAATTCCTTTGACTTTGTATTCACAATCACATATTTACTGGACAGTTTGCCGTAATAGATTTCAGGCCTGCTGACCTTTATGTTCGCAGCAGTTGATATGGGAGGGATATCCTTGATAAGCAATACCGGCAGTCCTTCAGGCGTCACCTGGTTCACCGGCCCGAGCGTCAGGCCGTATCCATGGGTAAAGGTCAGGGTCTCGTTTATCCAGTTACGGGTCGGTATGCTTTCCGAAGACAGTTCTCTGGGGGAAAGCATTGTCTGGCGGTACTCGCCGTTGATTATATAACGGTCATTGCCGACAGTAGTAAAGTCGTAATAGGTGCGTATCTCCTGTATCTGGCTGAAGGTATCAAGCAAAGGCCTGTGGTCCCAGAGGCGTATATTCTTTATGGTTGCGCTGTTTTTCGTAATATCATCCCTGTTTATAGTGGTGCTGCCTGATATGTCCCTCTCTTCGACCCTGTCAAGGCCAAAGCCCTGCCTTGTTGAAGCTATATTATTCCTGATATATGGCGTTTCTTTTACGAGTTCATTCGGCGCTACCACAAATTTCTGGAGGATAGCAGGATAGATCGAATTGCCTATAAACGATACTGCGATATAGAGCGCTGCAGTCCCGATAAATATCAGATTGCGTCTAATAAAAATATTGCCCATTAAAATGACTGCCGAAGCGAGCGCGATAAATATCTGTGCCTTCATAAACGGGATGACTGCATGAACGTCTGTGTAGGTCGCGCCTGCCACATGGCCATGCGAAGAATTTAAGATGGCATGCATCCCTGTATATGTCTTGAATGCCAGCACAAGGAAAATAAGGGCCCCTATCACAGCGAGATGCGCCGAGGCAGCTCGTTCAGAAGCTATGCCTTTTGGAGTCATGAATACAGCGCCCTTCAATATGTAGTTTAAGGCAGAAACAACAAGAGACGCTGCAAGGATGAACATCAGTATTGAAGATATTATCTCGTAGGCAGGGAGGGTAAACAGGTAAAAAGAGACGTCTTTGCCGAATATCGGATCAGAATAACCGGAATCAACACCATTAAAATAATAGAGGAATTTCAGCCAGTCATTACTGAGCCATGAGCCCGTAAACCATCCGATCAATACCGGCACAATGATCTTCAACCGGTCAAAATATTTCAGGATATTAAGCTGAGGCATGGCCTGATCGCCAAAAGTCACGGCAACAGCCCTGCCCTTTGTTGCCTGCATAGAAACCCAGATGTTTATATATGAGATAACAAAACCTGCCAGCCCGCCTGCCAATGCAATAATTGCCTGGGCATTTAATTTGGCAGTGAATATTTTTTCGAAATTGACATCTTTAAACCATAGCCAATCAATATACAATGAAATAAACTGGGGCAGAAAAAATAGAGAAAGAAACAATACGAGCGAGACTGATATTATCATCTTTGATAATCTTACGGGCATATAACCCCCTTTTAGCTATTCTCAGGATATGAAGACATCTTACCACTAATTAGTTAGGATTTTTGTAAATAAGGGAAAAAACGACTTACTTTTGTTTCCTGTAAAGCTCCATAACCTCATCTCTTAAAACAACGGCGTCAACCTTATATCCCAGCGCCTCGATATTCTCCCTGCCGCCTTCCTGCCGGTCAACGAGGCAGATTACCTTTACTATTTCAAGCCCTGCTTCTTTAGCCCTGCTGATTGCCTCAATCGTTGATTTGCCGGTTGTAATCACGTCATCAACAATAACAACCCTGTCGCCTTTCCTGACATCTCCTTCTATCCACTGCATGGTGCCGTGAGCCTTTGCAGATTTCCTTACAACAAATGTCTCAATAGGGTTGCCCTTTATAAATGAAGCATACGAAACAGCGTATGCAACAGGGTCAGCTCCGAGAGTAAGCCCTCCGATGCCTTTTATATTCAAATCTTTTACCATTTCAAAAATAAGATTCCCTGTCAGGTACATTCCCTCCGGATGGAGTGTCACTGCCTTGCAGTTGAAATAGTAATTGGACATCCTGCCGGATACCAGTTTAAATACCGGCTCCTCGCTGTATTTAAAAGCCCTGTTAAAAATAAGCCCTGTAAGTTTTTTCTTCACTGTGGTTGAAAATACAATAAAAATGAAGGGTTGTCAACATCTATTGCTAATGTGTAAACTATAAAAGATTGTTTAAAAAAGAGAGGTAGCATTCTATGCCCAAAATAATGGACGGAAGAAAGCTTGCTGAGGAAATAAAGGCGGAAGTAAAAAAAGAGGTCCGGCTGCTAAATGAACACGGGATTGATGTTGGCCTTGCTGTGCTGCTTGTTGGAGACAATCCCGCATCTGAACAGTATTTTCTTGCCATAATGAGGGCGTCAAAAAATGTCGGCATTACTGTTTATAAACACAAATTCCCCGATACTGTAACAATTAATGAGCTTTTGAATATAATCAATTCCCTGAATACTGATGAACGGGTTAATGGCATTTTGATATTCCTGCCTTTGCCAAAGAGAATAAATGCAAGAAGAGTCATAAATTCCATAGCCCCGGAAAAAGACGTTGACGGGCTTGGCGCTATATCTGTGGGCAGGCTTGCCGCGGACGAATCTACATTCCAGCTCTTCAAAAATAACTCGCATGAGATATCAGAATCAATGTCGAGTTTCATCCCCTGCACGCCCTTCGGGGTAATAAAGTTCCTAGAATACTACGGCGTGGCCCTGAAAGGAAAACATGCTGTTGTTATCAGCAAAAGCCTTGCTGTTGGCAAACCTCTGTCAATGATGCTCCTTGCAAAAGAGGCAACAGTGACAGTATGCCACAGGGAGACAAAAAATCTGTCTGCACTCACAATACAGGCTGATATCATCTGCACGGCAACAGGCCAGCAGGGGATTATAAAGGGAGATATGGTCAAGGATGGGGTTATTGTTGTTGATATAGGAATAAAAGTCCTGAGTGACGGTAGGATTGTAGGCGATGTTGATTTTGATTCTGTAAAGGACAGGGCTTCGCTGATAACGCCTGTGCCCGGAGGCGTTGGGCCTGTAACAATAGCAATGCTGATTGAGAATACCGCGAGGTCTGCTAAACGAAGTGACCTCCTGAAAAGCCCCCTGCTGATGTAGCAGATTATTTATAAAAATGTTCTCCCTTATCTTAGGCTAAATCTAAATAAAGGCAAATATGAAATTTGAGATATTGGCAAAAGATGCAAAGACCCGCCTTGGAAAGATAACTACCAGTCGCGGCGTAATAAACACTCCTGCATTCATGCCTGTAGGGACTCAGGCAACTGTAAAGGCAATGTCTCCTGATGAGATGAAGGATATAGGCGCTGAGATAATCCTATGTAATACATATCACCTTTACTTAAGGCCGGGACATGAAATAATTGCTTCCCTCGGCGGCCTTCATAGGTTCATGAACTGGGAAGGGCCCATACTTACTGACAGCGGAGGCTTTCAGGTCTTCAGCCTTTCAGCCTTAAGAAGCATAGACGAAAACGGCGTCCATTTCAGGTCGCACCTTGATGGTTCAATGCATTTTATCGGCCCTGAAAAAGCCATGGAGATACAGTCCGCCCTTGGCTCAGATATATGTATGGCATTTGATGAATGCACGCCGTATCCTGCTTCTTATGAATATGCGCTTAAATCTCTTGCCCTTACAACAAAATGGGCTCAGAAATGTAAGGAACGGGTCGAGGGTTCGAGGGTTCAAGGGTTCAAGGAGCAAGCACTATTCGGAATAATCCAGGGTGGGGTTTACAGGGATTTACGAAAGCAAAGCCTGGAAGAGCTTGTTGAAATCGGGTTTGACGGATACGCCGTGGGAGGATTAAGCGTTGGAGAACCTAAAGAAGAAATGTATGAGATAATCAATTTTATCGCGCCGCTTATGCCCGATGACAGTCCCCGTTATCTTATGGGAGTCGGTGACCTGATTGATATGCTCGTTGCAGTTGAGGCAGGATTTGACATGTTTGACTGCGTCATGCCCACAAGAAACGCAAGAAACGGCACGCTCTTTACGAGCGCAGGCAGAATAAGCATAAAGCGGACTGAGTATAAGGCTGACAATTCACCTCTGGATGAAAACTGCGAATGCTATACGTGCAGGAATTTTTCAAAGGCATATCTCAGGCATCTTTTCCTGGCAAAGGAAATTCTCTCGATGAGATTAAACACATTGCATAATCTTTATTTTTATCTCGACTTTTTTAAAAAAATGCGGGAAGCTATAAAGAAAGAAACGTTTGGAGATTTTAAAAAGAAATGGGTACCATTGCTCCGGTAAATAATGTACAGCAGATAAGAAGGGTGCTTCTTTATACGCTTATCCTCAATACAGGCGTTGCGCTTGCAAAGGTCATCTACGGTTATATGAGCAATTCAATTGCAATGACCTCTGACGGATTCCATTCATTCTTTGACGGCGTATCAAATATTGTCGGATTAATCGGTATCTGGATAGCATATCATCCGCCTGATGAAAACCACCCTTACGGCCATAGAAAATACGAGACCCTGTTCACTATCATCATAGGCGTAATGATATTCGCTACCTGTTTGCAAATTCTCAAACAGGTTTACCATTCGATTGTCGAATATCATGATACCCGGGTTACCTCAATAAGCTTTGCCGTAATGCTGATAACAATGGTTGTAAACATATTCGTTACTATCTATGAAAGGAAAAAGGGCCTGGAGCTTAAAAGTGATTTTCTTGTTGCTGATGCAATGCACACAAAGAGCGACATATTGGCCTCCCTCGGTGTCATTACAAGCCTTGTAATCACAAAATCCGGCTTTCGCATAGCAGATACAATTGCAGGCATTGTAATAGCAGCCCTTATAGCAAAAATGGGTTATGACATCCTTAAAAAAGCCTCTGATGCGCTGGTTGATACCATATGCATCGACACAACAGCTCTCGAAGCTGTAATAAACAGCGTCGCAGGAGTAAAGGACTGCCATGAGATAAGGACAAGGGGAACAGAACACTCAACCTATCTGGACCTGCATATCTGTGTTGACCCTAAGATGCCGATTGAAAAGGCTCATGAGATTGCCGATGCAGTTGAAGAAAAGATTAAGGCCAACTTCCCTGCTGTTATTGACATCGTCGTACATGTAGAACCGGAAGGGAATGACTGCAAGTGAGCAAGAATGCTATGCAGATTGGGCTAAGCTATTTACCTCCACAACCTTCTCTCTCGATTTTTCACCCCTGACAATTCTGACACTGCTTTTTCTTACATTGAAATATTCCGAGAGGACTTCGATCAGCGCCTTATTCGCCTTTCCATCAACTGCAGGGGCATTTACATAGGCCTTGAATAAACCTTCGCTCTCAACAACCTTATTTTTTTTTGCATTAGGAATTACTTTGATTTTTATTAACTGCTTCTTCATACTCTTTCAGCAGGGTTTTTATCAACTCTTTAACAGAAACTATTTTTTCTGCCCTATAGGCATTTTCGCCGGCAAAGGCAAACCCGTTTTCCAGATTGCCCTTTTGTGCGCTCTTTAAAGCAAGTGCAATGCAATAGGGACTGTTTTTAAAATCACAGGTTATAATACAGTGATAAGGGCATTTAAACGGCTTTCTCTCCCCTTTATTGACATCATCAATAAATTTATTTCTGATTGCCCTTCCCGGCATGCCAACAGGGCTTTTGATAATCACAATATCTTCTTTTCCGGCATCAATATAAGCCTGCTTGAAGTCCATTGATGCATCACATTCATGAGTGGTAACAAAACGCGTTGCCATCTGAACTCCGGCAGCGCCCATTTGCAGAAATTTATAAATATCCTCCCCTGTATATATGCCTCCTGCAGCAATTACAGGAATAGGTTTTTTATATTTTTCTTCCAATACTCTTGTCTCTTTAATTACTTCCTTAACCAGCTTCTCCAGTGAATATTCAGGGTCGTTAATCTGTTCCAGCTTGAACCCGAGATGCCCTCCTGCCATCGGGCCTTCTACCACAAGGGCATCAGGAATATAGTTGTATTTTTCTGCCCACTTTTTGGTAATGATTCTTGCTGCCCTTGCAGAAGAAACTATCGGTACCAGCTTTGTCTTTTTGCTTCCGTTTAAGAATTGCGGGAGGTTAAGGGGAAGGCCGGCGCCGGAAAAAATTATATCTATTCCCTCCTCAATGGCAGTTCTTGCCATGTCATCAAAATTTGATGACGCCACCAGTATATTTAAACCAATAATCCCTTTGGTTAACTCCCTTGTCTTTCGAATCTCTTTTCTTAAGGCGCGGATATTTGCCTCCAGATAATTTGTGGAACCATCAGGCTCAAAAAGTCCGATGCCTGATGCAGAAATAACTCCTATAGCGCCTTCATTGGCTACTGCGGATGCCAGGCCGGACAGAGAAATCCCGACTCCCATTCCCCCCTGAATTATAGGAAGCTTAGCTGTCAAATCTCCGATTTTTAACTCTTTTATCTTAGCGCCCATAGGATTCCTGTCTTTGCTTTATATGCTGCCCTGCCGCCTCAGATATGAAGCAGCAGGATTTAAGTTTAACATAGGCCGCTAATTCAAGACAATTGGATTCTTTATGCCCTGCCCTGCTACAGCCTCTTGCGAAATCATCCCCCTAATCTATAAAATGTCTTATGCCGCAGATAAAGGTTCTTCCAGTTGGCCTGAGAAATAAGATCGCTGCCGGTGAGGTAGTAGAAAGGCCTGCCTCTGTGGTTAAAGAGCTTATTGAAAATTCCATAGACGCCAAAAGCACTGACATAAGAATTGAGGTGCTCTACGGAGGCAAGCGGTTAATAAAGGTATCTGACAACGGGACAGGCATGGACAGGGAAGATGCGCTTTTGTGTTTTGAACGCCATGCAACGAGCAAGATTGATAACGAGGCGGATTTGTTTAATATCACGACGATGGGGTTCCGGGGAGAGGCGCTTCCCTCAATTGCCTCAGTGTCAAAGGTCAAAATCATAACCGGGGTCAAAGATTCCGGTTCAGGCATCGCAATAGAACTAACAGGCGGAGAGAAAAAAGAGGTTAAAGATTCTTCTTTTTCAGGCACATCAATAGAGATAAAAGATTTATTCTTTAACACCCCTGCAAGGAAAAAATTTCTCAAGACAAACAGCACAGAGCTTTTCCATATTATTGATACTGTGACAAAAGAGGCGCTTTCACACTATGAGATTGGTTTCACGCTTTTCACTGAAAATCAGGAGACGATGCTTGTCCCCAGGGCTTCAGGCTTAAGGGAAAGGATAATGCAGATATACGGGGATGAGTTTCTTAATGGCCTGACCGGTGTTAATAATATGTATGGAGGCATGGATATAAAAGCATTTGTATCCGATGCCCGAAATTTCAGAAATAATAAGGCACATCAATTTATATTCATAAACAGAAGGCCGATAAAAGACACCTCTCTCTCTCATGCTGTATATAATGCATATGAAGGCATTCTACCAAAAGACAAGCATCCTGTATTTTTTCTGTTTTTAACCCTTGACCCGAAAAAAGTGGACTTTAATGTCCATCCTTCAAAAAGAGAGGTCAGGTTTGAAGATAAGGAAAGTGTATATCGTTTTGTGAATGTGAGTATCAGGGATGCAGTAAAGGAGGCCCGGACAGAATACATAAGGCCGTTTGTTGAAGCCCCGGGCGGGTTACAACCTGAACCTGTTCATCTCGTAGAGCCGAGTCTACGGCCTGCTTTTTCCATAGATAATGCAGCCCATTATGAATCACCGGTTAAACAATCTGGGGCAAAGGTTTCTGAAAACCTCGAACTGATATATAAACCGTCCCTGCCCTTTATCTATCTTGGAGATACTTTTATAGCTGTTTCGGGAAAAGGCGGCCTGACAATAATAGACCATCATGCTGCACATGAAAGGATATTGTATGAAAAATTCCTTAAAAAAATAAACCTTGACTCGCATCAGCTGCTTTTTCCACAGCAGATAAAACTTTCTCATAAGGAATACAGGGTCATACTTGAAAATAAAACTCTTCTTTATGAATTTGGAATTGAGGCAGATGATTTCGGGCATGATACCCTCATTATCCATTCACTCCCTGATGCATTGGACAGTGCTGATTTAAGGGGAATACTCTCTGACATTGCATCAGCTATCAGCGAGGGTGTTCACCCTGACAAATCATTAAAGGAAGCCCTTGCAGCAAGGATTGCCTGTCACAACTCTGTGCGCGGGAAAGAGATACTGAACAGGGAAGAATTCACAAGGCTTATAACTGACCTCGATAAAACAGAGCATCCCGACCAGTGCCCGCACGGAAGGCCGACAAGGCTCTTCTTTACGCTGGATGATTTAAAGAAGATGTTTAAGAGGAAGTAAGCTCATGGACAAAGGTTATCTCAATCTTGTCCTCCACGCCCATCTGCCTTATATCAGGCATCCGGAACACGATTATTTTCTTGAAGAGAACTGGCTCTATGAGGCCATTACAGAGAGCTATATCCCCTTGCTCGATGTCTTTGACGGTCTATTGAATGATAATGTGGAATTCAATATCACTCTGTCTCTCAGTCCGACACTGGTTGAGATGTTTAATGACCGCCTGCTCAGAGAAAGGTGCCTCAAGCATATAAATAATCTTATTGAGCTTACAGAAAAAGAGATGCTGAGGACAAAAGGAGACCTGTCATTTGAACCACTGGCAAAAATGTATAATAACCGTTTTAGAAGGATTAAATATCTTTACGATGACTGTTACAAAAAAGACCTCACGTCTGTCTTTAAAAAATTACAGGATACCGGAAAAGTTGAAATCATAACATGCGCAGCAACCCACGCCTATCTGCCGACACTCAGCAACTACCCTCAGGCTGTGAGGGCGCAGATAAAGGTTGCGGTAGAAAGCCATATAAGAAATTTCGGCAAAGCGCCTGAAGGTATCTGGCTTCCTGAATGCGGCTATTATCCGGGCCTGGACAGGATATTGAAAGATGCCGGCATAAAATTTTTTTTCATGGAGACACATGGGATACTGAACGGAAAACCGTCGCCTAAATATGGTGTATACAAACCTGTATCCTGCCCGTCGGGTATTATTGCGTTCGGCAGGGATATTGAGTCCTCAAAGCAGGTCTGGAGTTCAATCGAAGGTTACCCCGGAGATTTCGCTTACAGGGATTTTTACAGAGACGCCGGCTTTGACCTTCCGGTCGAGTATATCAGGCCTTACATTCACCCTGACGAGATAAGAATATACACAGGGATAAAATACCACCGGATAACAGGCAAGACAGATGATAAGCGGCCTTACAACAGAAAGAAGGCAATGGCCAGGGCAGAAAAACATGCTGAAAACTTTATACTGAACAGAAAGCAGCAAATTGAACTCCTGGCCCGGACATCAGATTTTACCCCTGTGATAACAGCGCCTTATGATGCCGAACTCTTTGGGCACTGGTGGTTTGAAGGGCCGGACTGGCTTAATTTTCTCCTGAGAAAAATCGCAGACCAGAATCCATTCCGGACAATCACCTCTTCGCAATATCTTAATGAAAATTCAGAATTCCAGTGCATAACTCCTTCCATGTCAAGCTGGGGGTACAACGGGTACAATGAGGTCTGGGTCAATAGCTCCAATGACTGGGTTTACAGGCATCTGCACAAGGCAGCCGAAAGGATGATAGAGCTTTCTGCTATGTTTCCTCGTGCCGAAGGCCTGCTGCAGAGGGCCCTGAATCAGGCTGCAAGAGAAGTCCTTTTGCTTCAGCACAGCGACTGGGCCTTCATAATGAAAACAGGGGCAGCATCTGACTATGCCGTAAGAAGAATAACCGGGCATGCAGACAGGTTCAGCAATTTATACTCAGCAGCAAAATCAGGCAATATAGACGAGAAAAGGTTATCAGAGATTGAAGATAAGGACAGGATATTTTCCGGGATAGATTATCGCGTCTATTCCGGCAATGAAAGCAGTCTCTCAAAAGGGTAAGACTTAAGGTATGACAGGAATTCATCTACTGCATGGGATGAGATAGCATTCTTCTGAAATATCATTGAAAATTCCCTGAGCATCTTCTCCTCTTTAAAGCTCAGAGGTTTAAGGGTCCCGTATCTCATTTCTTTTCTTATGGCCCACCTTGATACAATGGCAATTCCCATTGTGCCCTCGACAGATTCCTTGATTGCCTCTGTGCTTCCAAGCACCAAAGATGTCATCATATCCTGAGGCGTTATCTTGTATTTGCCAAGATATTTCTCTATTACCTGCCTTGTGCCGGAACCTTCTTCCCTGAAGATAAATGGTTCTTTTGCTATTTCCACAACAGATATGCTCTTCTTTTTTGCCCATGGATGCAGCGGCGAGACAATCAGAACAAGCTCATCGGCAATAAGTTTTTCTACAACCATCTTCTGCCTTGCCACATCCCCTTCTACCAGGCCGATATCAATATTGCCTGAATTCAAAAGCTCCACTATCCTCTTTGTGTTGCCGACAAGCAGATGGACTTTTATCTTTGGATGGGTTTTCCTGAAATCCGCTATAACCCCGGGCAGGAGATAATTCCCTATAGTCGAACTTGCCCCAAGGCTTATACTCCCTTTCACAAAGCCTGTTATCTCACCAATGTTTTTCTCAGCAGCAGCATAGAGGTTGAGGATTTCCTTGGCGTATTTATAGAGCATCTCCCCGGCAGGTGTGAGCGTTACAGTATTGCTGGCCCTGTCAAAGAGTTTTGTCTCGTATATCTCCTCTATTGCCTGTACCAGTAGGCTTACCGCAGGCTGTGTGAGATGTATTATCTCAGATGCCTTGGAAAAGCTCTTTGTCTCCGCAACCGTGCAGAAAACTTTTAGTTTATGGTCTTCCATTCCCATAGGATTTGCTAATTATAGAATAAAATAAAGAAATAATTCAACCGGCTGATTTTCTACCGGGGGTAAACGGCTTTTCTTGCGAGGGCATCTGCTTTTTTATTCTGTTCCCGCGGGATATGCTGGATGCTGTAACACTTAAAAGATCTGAGCTGAGAGATTACATCCAGGTATAGTTCTTTCAGTTTTTCGTTTTTTACTTTATAGCTTCCTTCAATCTGCCTTACCAATAGTTCTGAATCAAGAAAGATACTGAGGGTTTCGATTTTTAATGATATTGCCTTGGAGAGTCCCTTTATCAATGCCGTATACTCAGCGATATTATTTGTTGCTATCCCGATGTTCTCCGATATCTCATACGTCTTGCCGCCAAAGGTGAGCACTGCCCCGATGCCTGATTTTCCCGGATTGCCGCTTGATGCGCCATCACAATACAAAACTGCATCTCGTTGCGAGCCGATTCCGGGTTTCATTCATTTACTTCTTTCCAGTAGAGTATCCTTCTGCATTGAGGGCATTGATTTATCTCTTCATTTTTCTTTATCTCCACAAACATCTGAGGCGGTATGTTCATGTTGCAGCCCTGGCATATCTCATCCCTTGCCTCTACCACCGCAAGCCCGCCGCACGCCTTGAGTACTTTCATATACTCGTTATACATATCAGGGTCTATCTTATCCGCTATGTCTGAGCGCCTGGCCTTTTTTTCACTCAATTCACCTTCTGCCTCGGCCATCTCTTTCTCAACCTGTTTTTTGAATGCCTCCACCTTATCTTTTTCAGCCTTTACCTTAATCTCCTCTGCCTTTAATTCTTTGCCTGCTGCATCCACCGCCTCCATGATAGACAGTATCTCATCTTCTATCGCGTAACGTTCCTTCTCAATGGCTTCTATCTCTTTGAGGTGCGCCTGATATTCCTTGTTCGTTTTTATCTCTGATGCGCGGGCCTTTATTTTTTTTATCCTTTCATTGATATCCTCAGTCTCTTTTTCCTTGTCTTTTTTCTTTTTCTCAAGCAGGGTTACTTTTTGTTTTCCCCCCTCATAGAGAGATTGGATCTCTTTAAAGGCCTGATCAGCAGAAAGCAGCTTTGAAGGCATTGAATCAATAAAATTCTTGTCCCTGAAAATAACAGAATCTGTTCCCTGAAGTTCGATAAGTAGTTTTATATTCTCCTGCACACACCCTCCACCAAAAAAAATTCAAAATGCAAAATACAAAATTACAAAATTCCTTAATCTTGAATCTTTAATTTTAAACTTTGCATGATTTAGTTGGTGGGCCCACCAGGACTCGAACCTGGGACCAACCGGTTATGAGCCGGTAGCTCTACCAACTGAGCTATGGGCCCTCACAAAGCTTTTAATTGTAAAGTTTAAGGTGTGCTTTGGTCAAGTCCTAATAAAAGACCTCAACCACTTGTGTTTTGAAGGGTGTCTTAATTTTCTAATTGCTCCTACCTCTATCTGCCTTATCCTCTCCCTTGTAACCTCGAATTCCTTTCCAACTTCCTCAAGGGTCTGGGGTGCATCTTCTCCTATGCCGAACCTCTTCCTTAAAATCTTTTCTTCCTTGGAGCTTAGTGTGCAAAGCGACCTGTCTATCTGATTTTTCAGGTCACCCTCTATCGCAGCATCCAAAGGCGAAAGAATAGCCTTGTCTTCAATAAAATCACTAAGGTGGCTGTCCTCTTCATCTCCTATCGGGGTTTCCAGTGATATGGGTTCCCTTGAAATCTTTAATATCCCCCTGACCTTTTCTATCGGCAATCCTACCTTGTAAGCAACCTCTTCCGGAACAGGCTCTCTTCCAAGTTCCTGTACAAGCTCTCTTGTCGTCTTTGTTATGCGGTTCATCGTCTCTACCATATGCACGGGGATTCTTATGGTCCTGGACTGGTCTGCCAGGGCCCTTGTAATTGCCTGTCTTATCCACCATGTAGCATAAGTGCTGAATTTATAACCTCTCTCATATTCAAACTTGTCGCAGGCCCTCATTAACCCTATGTTGCCTTCCTGAATAAGGTCGGAAAAGCTGAGCCCCTTCCCCATATATTTCTTTGCTATGCTTATGACAAGACGGAGGTTGGCTTCTATGAGCGCCCCTTTTGCCTCAATAACCTCCCTTTCCCTTTCAATGAGAAGCTGAAGTATTTTTTTCATTTCTCCTGCTTTAACGCCAATCATATCCTCCTTGTCTGCTCTCTCTTTCCTGCATTCTCTGTAGGCGTTAAGGAGCAGGTTTGTATCTTCCTTCAGGGTTTTATTTATTTTCCTGCCGGTTTTATTTTCAGGCCTGTCACTATCAAACCCCTTCTGTTTAAGTTTCTTTTTAAGAAATGCCATCTGCTTATCAATTTCATCAATTCTTAGTATTATTTTTTTAATCTCCTCAGAGAAGGCAATTATTGAATCCTCTTTTAACTTCAGTTGATTTATCTTATTCAGCATCTGAGTCATATTATCTTCAAGCATGCGCGACGCCCTTTTATCTGCCGGGCTGCCTTTTGCAGCAGACTTTTTGAGATAAACCTTCCTCTTTTCATAGAGTTTGTTTATCTGGGCTGCTATATCAGAGAATCTCTTCCTTTCAGCAAAGATATCTTCATCAAGGGCCTCTTCCCCGTTCTGTATTATTTCCCCTAATGGCGCCTCGCCTTTTTCAATAAGTTCTCCGAGCGCAACAAGCTTTTTAACTGCAAAAGGAAGTGAAAAAATAATCTCTGCTACCCTTCTTTTGCCGCTTTCGATTTTTTTTGCTATCTCAACCTCTCCCTGTTTGGTGAGAAGAGAGACCCCGCTCATCTCTTTGAGGTAAATCTTTATAGGGTCATATTCCAGGTCGGCAAATGCTGTTTTTTTCCCTGTTTCTTCAATAAATTCCTCTTCTATCTCTTCCTTCAGCAGGGCAATTCCTTCCCTGTCTTCATTCACCTCAAAATAATCAGGTTGTTCCATCATAATTTACCCCTTTCCATTTCAGACAGCTCTTGTTATTTTTTGCTTTTCTGCCAGCAGGCTCCTTAAACGCTGGCGGTCGCCTGTGCTTTTCGCCTCTTTTATTTTTTCCTCAATCTCATAATGGGCTATCTTCCTGAGGCAGCCCTTTATGCTTTTGTCAATGTCCTCAAGGTCAAACCCCGGGGTCAGCGAAAGCCTTGTGACAAGCGCCTTTTCTTCTTCCCCTAAAACACTAAGCATTTCAGTCATGCTTACTTTATCGGCGAAAGATTTAATTTCTTGAAAAATTTTTTTAACCAGGGGATTACGCACACTGTCTATATTTAAATTATCAAAGATATAAGGGGCTTTATCCGGAAATGAAACTATAGCGCTTAAAAGCAAAATATCTTCACTGTAGAAAAAGGTTGTTGCCTTTGAGGCAGCAGCCGCTATACTGTGCCTGGGTTCCTGCCCATACCCTTTAGATTCACCCCTCAGGACAGCCTCTCTTATGCCTGATTTTTCCGAGAGTTCCCTGAAGAGCTCTTCCCTGAGGATTAAATCCTTTGTACTGGCCACTATCCCGACTGCTGTCCTGACATTATCGGTCTTATCCCCCTTCAAACCGAGGATAAAATCAACCATTGTCTTTGCCTTCCCAAGCCTTGCCTGAAATGCCTTGCTCCCGTTTTGCCTGAGGAAACTGTCAGGGTCATCACCCTCCGGCAAGAGCAGTACCTTGCTCTTAAACCCATGCTCGAAAAGAAGGGCTATGGACCTTTTTGCAGCGGCAATTCCAGCTGTATCGCTGTCAAATACCAGCAGGACCTTTTTTGTAAACCTCCCGAGCTTATGTAAATGGCCTGCTGTCAATGCTGTGCCCAAGGGTGCAATCACATTTCTGAAGCCATGCTGATGGCACATGATAACATCCAGATAGCCTTCAGCAATCATGACATAGTCTTTTTTCCGTATCTCATCCTTTGCAACATTCAGGGCATAGAGGGTCTCGCCTTTTTTAAATAAGGGCGTCTCCGGAGAATTCAGATACTTCGGCATTGAATCATCTATGGCCCTTCCGCCAAAAGCCATGGCATCGCCCTGAACATTAAATATGGGAAATATGAGCCGGTTCCTGAACATGTCATACAGGCCCTTTTCTCCGCTGAAAACAAGCCCTGACTGGGCAATCAGAGGCTCATCAAACCCCTTTGCCTTAAGATGTTCATAGATGCTTTTCCATTCTTTATCTGCATATCCCAGAGAAAAAGCCTCAATCATCTCTCCTGTTATGCCTCTTTTGGCAAGGTAAGAACCTGCTGTTTTTGATTTCCTGAGATTTTCTACATATATATTAAGCGCTTCTTTCTGAATCGCATAAAGTTTTTCTTTTTTT
>JACRGY010000121.1 GCA_016212165.1 Nitrospirota bacterium | reverse complement strand
TATTCCGAAAAACCTGCTTATCTCAGGCATGGGTCATTTGGGATGCAATATCAATTCCGGTTATTTCTGCATACAGTGAATCAGGACAGAGGTCAATGCCATCCGGCCATGCTACCGTATGATTTTCAGGATTTATGAACACAGCATGAAATATTTTAGGGTCATTCCATGAGGCAAAGACTCCTTTGCCTGCAATATCTGAAAGGTCAACAGTCCCTTCTATGCCATCAGAAAATTTTAACCAGACCCTGAAATTCTCAAGAGACTTAACCTCTAAAATGTGATGCATCTTACACCTCCGGAATCAATTATATTTTATAAGATATCACATCTTTTGCAAAGATAAAAAAAGGCCTATGCCCGGCACTTATATGATTCTGTCCTGTAAGCCTACTTTACCCTTGCCCCTGCCTTAATCTCTTTTTCAGGAGTAATTACCGCCAGATTCCCTTCTTCATCAGATGCAGCAAGCAGCATGCCGTTTGATTCTACGCCCATGAGTTTTGCAGGCTCAAGGTTTGTGACAACCACAATGGTCCTGCCTACAAGCTCTTCAGGCGTGTATGCCTTTCCAATTCCTGCCACTATCTGGCGTTCCTCGCCTGTATCAACCTTCATAACTATCAGTTTATTGGACTTCTCGACCCTCTGTGCCTCAAGCACCTTCCCTGTCTTGAGTTCTACTTTCACAAAATCTTCTATTGTTATCATTTCCTGAATTTCTCCTTTAACGCCTTTTCAACAATATCAGGCACAAGCCCTTTTACTGAACCGCCGAATGACGCAACCTCCTTGATTATCGTTGAGGTAAGGAAAGTATATTCCTCGGAAGGCATCATGAAGACTGTCTCGATTTCAAGGTCAAGCTTCCTGTTCATAAGAGCCATCTGGAGTTCATATTCAAAGTCAGACACAGCCCTGAGACCTCTTATAACAGCGATACCTTTCCTCGCCTTAACATATTCAATTAAAAGCCCGTCAAATGCTTCGGCCCTGACATTTTTAAAATTCCTTACAGCCCCTGTGATTAATTTCAACCGCTCCTGAATTGTAAAAAGAGGCTGCTTCTTCTGGGCTGTTGTTATTGCAACAATGACCTCGTCAAATATCCTCAGGCCCCTTTTAATAAGGTCAATGTGGCCGTTTGTAATCGGGTCAAAAGTTCCCGGATAAATTGCTGTTTTTTTCATGGTTCTTTTCTGAACAATGTTAACATAGTGTCGCCATATTTGTAAGCCTTCTTCTGCCTGAGAGTTCCTATTTCTTCCGGCAATCTCTTTTTTGAAAGATGTTCTGCTATCACGATGCCTCCATCCTGAACTATCCCGGCGTCAGCCAGATTGGAAAGTATATCTTCAAGCTCTCCTGAATAATAAGGAGGGTCAAGGAATATAATATCGAACCTCAGACTATCTTCCTGTACCTGCCTTATAAAATCAGTTGCCTTTAGCCTTATTACATTTGCCCTTGAACTGCATTCGCATTTGCCAAGCGTCTTTTCTATCTGCTCTGCCCTTTTTTTATCAGCCTCCACAAAAAAAACCTTTTCAGCCCCTCTGCTCATAGCCTCCATACCCACAGCTCCTGTGCCTGCGTACAGGTCAACAAACACAGAACCTTCAATAACGCCTCCTAATATATTGAAAATGGACTCTCTGACCTTGGATGAGGTCGGCCTTAATACGCCATGCCTTGTAACAAGGCCCAATGATTTCTTCGAGCCTATTTTTCTGCCTTTTAAATCACCTGCGGAGATTCTCATTATTTATAGCCCTTAGCTCTTAGCTGACAGCTATCAGCTATTTTTATCTATACGGAGGATTTACAATATCCGATGAGACTGAAGGATGGCCTTTTATCTTAACTCTTCTCCCATCTATCTCAATCCTTCCCTCGGCAAAAAGCCTTACAGCCTCAGGATATATCCTGTGCTCAAAACTCAATATCCGTTCAGAGAGCGTATCCTCTGTATCATCAGGAAATACAGGCACTGCAGCCTGAATAATAACAGGCCCCGTATCCATGCCCTCATCAACAAAATGGACTGTGCAGCCTGAAATTTTCACGCCGTAATCAAGGGCCTGTTTTTGCCCATGCAGCCCGGGAAATGCCGGAAGCAGGGCAGGATGTATATTCATTATCCTGCCCGGGAATGCATCTATCAGTGGTTTTCTTACTATCCTCATAAAGCCCGCGAGTATTACAAGTTCAACGCCCCTTGCCTTCAGTTCATCTGCTATCCTGCTGAAAAAAACATCCCTTGACGCAAACTCCTTTGGGTTTATGAAGAGATATTTTATGTTGTGTTTTTTAGCCCTTTCAATTGCAAAGGCGGAAGGATTGTCGGTAATTAACAGCTCTATTGAGGCCTTGAGATTTCCTTTTTCTATTTCATCTATTATTGCCTGAAAATTAGACCCGCGGCCTGATGCAAGAACACCTGCCTTCAGCATAACACCCTGACATCTGCTGCACATTTATGTAACTTCTTCATTTTATAAGCTTCTTATGCTTTACAGCCATTTCTACCGAATGAACCAGCAGCTCGGATTTGTAGGGTTTAACTATAAAATCAAATGCTCCTTTTCCCATCGCGCTTATGGCAATATCCAGCTCAGCATATGCACTCATCAGTATTACAGGGATATCCATATTAATGCCTCGGACTTCTTCAAGGAGTTCAATGCCTGAGGCCTCAGGCATTCTGATGTCTGTTAACACAACATCAACTTTGTTCCCACGCAACTTAGCTATTGCGTCTTTAGCGTTTTCGCATGCAATAACAGAATATCCGTGCTCCCTCAATAATACTGCAGTGGTTTCAAGAACAGAAGCATCATCGTCAATAATCAGGATTGAGGAACCATTCGCCTGTTCCATTAAGTACTGTCCCCCCTTATTAAATATGCAGGAATTAGCTGAACAGCAATCTATAGCCTTATCTCGATGTAGGCATTTTCTCTGAGCCCCCGAAGCCAGCTTTTATATTTCTCTGAGGAATATTTTTCTATCAGCTTGTTTCTTATTGACTCTTTTAACTCAGCCTCACTGTGCTTTTCTGATTTTTCTTCAAGCCTGACAATATGCAGGCCTCTGTCAGTCCAGAAGGGCTGGCTGACCTCGCCCGCCTTCATTTGTGATACCACATCTATGAATTCCTTTGCCATGTAACGTTTCTTAACAAAGCCAAGGTCTCCGCCTGCCTTGCGTGAAGGGTCTTCGGAATATTTTTGCGCGAGGGCTGAAAAATCTTCGCCGGCCTTCAGCTGCTTAAGGAGAGCATCTGCTTTCCCTTCCACTGCCTTCCGGTCATTGCTGCTGTCGGGCCTTTTAAAAAAAATCTGCCTGAGCCTGTAGGCCTCCCCCTCCGCCAGAATGTTCTTATCCTCTCCCATCTGTTTCTGTACTTCACTCTCAGACACAACTATCCTGCTTTTTATCTGCTGAGAAACAACCCTGCTCAATATTATCTGTTCTGCTATTTTTTTCTTGTATTCATCAAAAGTAAACCCTTCTTTTTTCAGGGATTCTATCAATGCCGGTTCATCCAGAGAATATTTTTTCCTTATATCAGCAATAGTGCTGTTAACATCATCCATGGTCGCGTCTATGCCCAGCTGTTTTGCGGCCTGAAGCTGCAATTTCATGTCTATCAGACTTTCAAGAAAAATCCCCTCGTTTTCCTTGAATATCTTTCTCTTCTCCTCATCTTTCAGGCCCCGCATCTTGTCGCTCGCCTCAAACTCCATCGCCTTGTATAAATCGCTCCAGGTTATAACCTCCTGATTTACAACAGCGACAACCCTGTCAAGGAGTATAGCTGCCTGCGATACTGAATGAAATATGAAAACAAGCAAAACAAAAATAAATACTCTGAGCTTCATCATTTTCTTCCCCTGAATTCCAAAAGTAGTATTAAAGTATATCCTATACCCCGTGAAAATTCCACAAAAATTGTCTGTTAAAAGGCCATGGTTATCTTCGGGAAATAATTCAGGAGTGTGTTACGCCTCAATTATGTTAAAATATCTGAAATTAACAAACAAGGAATAAAGACTACGCATCCTCTAAAAATCTTCTTCTCAGGCATAGGCGGCAGCGGGGTTTCTGCAATTGCATGTTTTATGGCTGATAAGGGGCATGTTGTTGCAGGCTCTGACAGGGCCTTCGATAAAAACCCCAAACACCCTGTATGCAGGGCTCTGAAATCCAGAGGCATTTCTATTACGCCGCAGGATGGAAGCGGTATAGACAACTCATTTGACCTCGCGGTCTTCAGCACGGCAGTGGAGCACGATCAACCGGACTACCTGACTGCCGTAGCGCTTAACATTCCCGTAAAGACAAGGCCTGAATATCTTGCACAGATAATACCGGCTTTCAAGACTATCGCAGTTGCCGGAACAAGCGGAAAATCAACAACATCAGGGATGCTTGCTTTCTTGATGCAACAACTGGGGCTAAATCCAAATTTCATCGGCGGCGGAAGGGTCAAGCAGTTCAAGACAGAAACCAATCCCGGTAATTCTATCACAGGAGATTCTGATTTTCTTGTGATTGAAGCATGCGAGTCTGACGGCACAATCATAAATTACAGGCCCGAGCATTCGATAATATCAAACCTTGAGCTGGACCACCACTTTGTGGATAAAACCGCTGGAATGTTTGAGAGGCTTGCGGCAAATACATCAGGCAAAGTAATTGTAAATGCAGATGATAAAAACCTCAGAAAAATCTTTAATAACAATCAAATAACTTTTTCAATAGACAGTCCCTCACAATATACAGCCCGCGACATCGTATATATGCCTTTAAGTACGGATTTTTCACTTAACGGCATAAGGTTCAGCCTTCCCCTCCCCGGAAAATATAACCTTTATAACGCCGTCTCATGCCTGGCAATTCTCGCAGAGATCGGGAGCCCGCTTAAAGATATCGCAAATGCGCTGCATGAATTCAAGGGACTCGAAAGAAGATTCGATATTCATCTTAACAACGGCAAAAAACTCGTGATTGACGACTATGCCCATAATCCGCATAAGATATCATCCCTTATGCAGACTGCAAAAAACCTGGGGAAGAGCATTTGTTACATCTTCCAGCCCCATGGATTCGCTCCTACAAGAATGATGAAAGCCGAATACATAAATGCCTTTTCAGAAAACCTCCGCGGCTCTGACCATCTTATACTTCTGCCCATATACTATGCCGGCGGAACAACCAGCAAAGACATATCAAGCCATGACCTTGCAGAAGGGATTAAGGCAAATGGAAAATCAGTTGAGGTTGTTGAAAGAGAGGATATTCTAAAGAGGCTTGATGAATGGGACAATTACGTCATATTTGGCGCAAGGGATGAAACGCTTTCTGATTTTGCGAAAAAAATAGCAGAAGCTAACAAATCATATCCATAAAAAAGCCCGCTTTTGAAGCGGGCTTTTAATAAAAATTCATTTTAACTTTTTACTACTTCTTCGCTTCTTCCTTCTTTCCTTCTTTAGGCTTTGTCTCAGCCTTGGCTTTCTTTTCCTCTTTCGGTTTTTTTATCTGCTCATAATCAATGAATTCAAGGACAGCCATCGGAGCGCCGTCATTGACCCTGTTTCTTGTCCTGACTATCCTCAGGTAACCGCCGTTTCTGCCGCTAAACCTTGGAGCTATGTCCTTAAAAAGATTTGCTATAACAGTCCTGTTAGGTATGTATGAGAGCGCAAGGCGTTTAGAATGCAGGTCGCCTTTTATACCCATGGTAATAATTTTTTCCGCAATCTTCCTTGCCTCTTTAGCCTTTATTAGTGTTGTCTCTATCCTCTGGTGTTCCAGGAGAGAGGAAACAATGCCTTTCAGCAGCGCCTTCCTCTGGTTTGCTGTCCTTCCAAATAATTTTCCATCAACCTTATGACGCATCTTGTTCCACACCTCTGCCCTGTAAGGAATCCCCTTCGAGCCTCATGCCAAGATGAAGGCCCATTACAGTGAGTATCTCCTTTATTTCATTAAGGGACTTACGCCCGAAATTTTTTGTCTTCAGCATCTCTGCCTCTGTCCTTTGAACAAGGTCTGCTATAGTCTTAATATTTGCATTCTTTAAACAGTTATATGACCTTACGGACAGTTCCAGTTCATTAACGCTTCTCATAAGGTTAGAATTAACTGCCGGGGTATCTCCTGCAGAAGCTGCAATATTGCTCTTCTCAAATTCCATGCCTTCATCTTCCTTCTCAAGGATGAAAATATTCATGTGCTCTATAATCACTGATGCGGCCTGAGACAATGCCTTCTTCGGAGTTATGCTCCCGTCTGTCCATATTTCCATAACAAGCCTGTCATAATCTGTCGCCCTTCCAACCCTTGCTTTTTCAATCCAGAAATTTACTTTCCTGACAGGGCTGAAAACAGAGTCTACAGCAATCATGCCAACAGGCAGGCCTTCTTCCTTATTTAATTCCGCGGAAACATACCCTCTGCCTTTTTTAACGTACATTTCTGCCTCAAAGGAAGCGCCTTTATCGAGAGTGGTTATGAGCTGTTCCGGCGTAAGGATCTCAACGCTTGAGTCTACCTGGATATCATTACCTTTCACTTCACCGGGGCCTTTAACCCTGATTGTTGCAACCCGTTTGCCATCAGAGTGCATTTTGAATTTCAGCCTTTTTATATTAAGTATGACATCAATGACGTCCTCCTTCACTCCGGAAAGAGCTGAAAACTCATGTACAGCGCCGGGTATCTTTATTGCGGTTACTGCCGCACCTTCAAGAGACGATAACAGAACCCTCCTGATGGAGTTGCCGAGTGTAGTACCATAACCACGATCCAATGGTTCTGCTATCAGTTTCCCGTAGGTGCTTGTTAATGTCTCTTCATCAAACCCTACCTTTTCAGGTAACTGAAAGCCTTTTTTCTTTAAGTCCATAATAAGGCCTCCCACGCCTCTTTTATTTTTACAACCTATTTTGAATAAAGTTCAACTATCAGCTGCTCCTGAATGGGCAACTGCATCTCTTCCCTGGAAGGGATATGTAATATTTTACCTTTAAAACTCGAGCCGTCAACCTCAACCCAGTCAGGAAGTCCTCTATGCTCAAGCTTTGATATGTTATCCGATATGCTGGGCATATCCCTGCTTGTTTCTTTGACTTCAACTATGTCCCCTGCCTTGACAAGATAAGAAGGTATATTTATTGCTTTGCCATTGGTAGTAAAATGCCCATGTACTATCAGATGCCTTGCCTCTCTCCTGTTTACTGCAAAGCCCATCCTGAATACTACATTATCCAAACGGCGCTCGAGGAGCTGCAAAAGCACCTCTCCTGTAGTGCCTTTCTGCCTTTCCGCTTCATGGAAACATATCCTGAACTGTCTTTCGATTAGGCCATAGCTTTTTCTTGCCTTCTGTTTTTCCTTGAGCTGGATGCCGTAATCCGAGACTTTTGTACGTCTTTGTCCATGCTGGCCCGGAGGATATTTTCTTCTCTCTGCAGCACACTTTTCAGTGTAACACCTTTCCCCTTTCAGGAATAATTTCTCTCCCTGTCTACGGCATACTCTGCATAAAGGTCCTGTATACTTTGCCACTTTTTAAACCCTCCTTCTCTTAGGAGGCTTACACCCGTTGTGCGGCACAGGTGTAACATCTTTTATAAGGTTAATCTCCAGCCCGGCAGCCTGCAGAGCCCTTATAGCTGACTCTCTTCCGGCGCCCGGCCCCTTAACAAAAACATCCAGCTGTTTCATGCCCATATCTATTGCCTTCTTGGCTGCTGCTTCTGCTGCCATCTGCGCAGCATATGGCGTCCCCTTCCGTGACCCTTTGAATCCCAGGCTTCCTGCGCTGGACCATGTTACAACATTCCCATTGAGGTCTGTTATAGAAACTACCGTGTTGTTAAAGGTTGCCTGAATATGGGCCGCGCCAACATTTACATGTTTTTTCTCTTTTCTGGCACCTTTTTTACGCTGAGCCATCTGCTATGCCTCCTTCTTCTTGCCCATAATGGTTTTCCTCGGACCTCTGCGCGTACGCGCATTTGTCTTTGTCCTCTGCCCCCTGACAGGAAGCCCTGTCCGGTGCCTTATCCCTCTGTAACATCCAATTTCCATAAGCCTCTTTATGCTCATGGAAGTTTCTCTTCTGAGGTCGCCTTCAACCTTAAAGTCCTTGTCAATAGCAGCCCTTATCTTTACTATGTCTTCATCCTTTAAATCTTTTACACTTATATCAGGATTAACCTTTGTCTCATCTAATATCTTCCTGGACAATGACCTGCCAATACCCAATATTCTTGTTAACCCTATCTCGATGCGCTCATTCTTTGGTAAATCAACACCTGCTATTCTGGCCATATTTTAATTTAACTCCTTAATTTTGCATTTTGAATCTTGCATTTTAAATTTTTATTATCCCTGCCTCTGCTTATGCCTGGGATTTTCACATATAATTCTTCTAACGCCTTTTCTTTTGATAACCTTGCATTTTGCACATACAGGCTTTACAGATGATCTGACCTTCATTATTACCTCCAACTAAAAGCTGACAGCTATCAGCTATTAGCTTATTTAAATCTATAAGTTATTCTGCCCTTTGTCAGGTCATACGGCGAAAGTTCAACCGTTACCTTATCGCCCGGCAGTATCTTTATAAAGTGCATCCTCATCTTGCCGGATACATAAGCAAGGATTATCTGCCCGTTTTCCAGTTTTACCCTGAACATGGCATTAGGCAGTGTTTCTACGATAGTTCCCTCTACCTCTATATTTTCCTCTTTGGGCATTTAACTTAAAAGTATAACATCTCAAGTAAGTTTCGTCAAGATTATTGCATCGCCGTCAGTAATGCCAATTGTATGTTCAAAATGGGCTGAAAGCCCTCCATCAACGGTCACCGCTGTCCATCCATCCTCAAGTATGCTCACTTCGTATCCACGGGCATTTACCATCGGCTCAATAGCAATGGTCATCCCCTCTTTTAAGCGCGGCCCCTGTCCTGACACGCCGAAATTAGGAATCTGGGGGTCTTCGTGCAATGACATCCCGATTCCGTGCCCAACAAACGCCCTCACAACGGAAAAACCATTCGCCTCAACATGATTCTGTATTGCAGATGATATATCCGATACCCTGTGCCGGATTGTTGCCATATCTATCCCTTTATAAAGCGCCTCCTCAGTTACCCTGAGAAGCTTCCCTGCTAAAGGGCTAATCTCTCCAACCGGGAGAGTTACAGCGCCGTCGCCGTAAAACCCATCTATATATACGCCGACGTCCACGCTTACAATATCTCCATCCTTAAGTCTCATGTGAGACGGTATCCCATGAATAACCTGGTTGTTTACAGAAGTGCATATGCTGGCAGGATATCCCCTGTAACCCTTGAAGGCAGCAGTCCCGCCCCTTGCACTTATTTTTTCCTCTGCCCGTTTTTCCATATCTTTCGTCGAAACGCCAGGTTTCACAAATGCTCTCATATCTTCAAGTACTTCTCCTACAATGCGGCAGGCCCTTGCCATCTTATCCATTTCCTCTGGAGTCTTCAAAATAATCATTTGTATTTATCATCTTAAACTTTTTAAACTTTTGAACCTATTTAACCCTATCCTCTTCTGCCCTTTACCCTTCCCTTTTTTAAAAACCCTTCATAAGAACGGGTAAGGAGATGGGATTCCATCTGCGATACTGTATCAAGTGCAACACCAACAACAATCAAAAGCGACGTGCCGCCAAAATAAAATGGCACGTTAAATCTCCTTATAAGGATTTCAGGTATAATGCACACAACTGCAAGGTATACCGCGCCGACAAATGTCAATCTTGACAGAACCCTGTATATGTATTCTGATGTCTTCTGCCCCGGCCTTATCCCAGGTATATACCCGCCATATTTCTTTAAGTTATCGGCTATATCTATCGGATTAAATACAATAGCAGTATAAAAATAGGCAAAAAAGAATATCATCCCGACATAAAGTGTGGTGTAAAGAATTGTCCCGGGTGAAAGTTGTCTTGCTATGCCCTGAACCCACGGTATTGCTATGAAACCGGCAATGGTCGCAGGGAACATTATTATGGATGATGCAAATATCGGGGGAATAACGCCGGCGGTATTTATCTTAAGGGGAAGATGGGTACTTTGCCCGCCATATACCTTGCGGCCCACAAGCCGCTTTGCATATTGCACGGGTATCTTTCTCTGCCCCCTTTCCATAAATATAATCACACCTACTATCAGGACCATCATCACTATCAGAAAAAGCACAAAAAATATTGACAGGGTGCCGGCCTGTATGAGGCTGAATGTGCTCACAACGGCATTGGGAAAGCCTGCGACTATGCCTGCAAATATTATGAGAGAGATACCGTTGCCTATTCCCCTCTCCGTAATCTGCTCTCCAAGCCACATTATAAATGCTGTGCCCGAGGTAAGGGTTATCATTGTAAGCAGCCTGAAGGACCAGCCGGGATTCTGTATGAATGCACCCTGCGCCATACTCTCAAGCCCTACTGCAATTCCAAAAGATTGTATCGCACTGATGACCACTGTCCCGTATCTGGTATACCTTGTAATCTTTTTCCTGCCTGCCTCTCCTTCTTTTGCAAGCTTTCCAATTGCCGGTATTACAACAGTCAGAAGCTGGAATATGATTGATGCGCTTATGTAGGGCATTATGCCGAGGGCAAATATTGTTACCCTGGAAAGGGCGCCTCCGGAAAACATATCAAAAAACCCCATAATCGCCCCGCCTTTGTCGGAAAGGAACTTGCTCAACTCCTCGCCGTTTATGCCGGGGGTCGGAATATGGCCTCCTACCCTGTACACGGTAAGAAGCGCAAGAGTAAAGACTATCCTGTTTTTTAATTCAGGGACTCTAAATATGTTTTGGAAACTTGAAAGGACTCCCATATTGAAAGTTAAAAATTAAAAGTTAAAAGTTTTAAATTAAAGAGAAGCTGAAATCCCTTATTCTGCATCTTAGATTTTTTCAGCCTTGCCGCCTGCAGCTGCTATCTTGGATGAAGCTGCAGAACTAAAACCACTTGCCTTTATTGTGATTGGCCTTGTTATTTCACCGCCGCCGAGGATCTTCACGCCGTCCATGGGGTTTTTTATAATGCCGTTTTCAAGCAGCACATCGGGTGTTATAACATCAACGCCCTCAATCCTCATTATATCTTTCAGATTTACTGTCGCATATTCCTTTGCAAAACAATTTTTAAAACCGCGTTTGGGAAGCCTTCTCTGCAATGGCATCTGCCCGCCTTCAAAACCTGCTCCCTTTCCTCCGCCTGAGCGTGCCTTTTGCCCTTTGTGCCCTTTGCACGATGTCTTGCCATGCCCTGAACCTATTCCGCGCCCGACCCGCTTGACCTTCTTATTGCTGCCGGACGAAGGGCTTAAATTTTCTATCCTCATCTAACTCCTCCGCTATTTGCTTCCTGCGCCTCTTCCTCAACCCTTCCTCTGAGTTTGCGCACGATATCAGGGTCTTTAAGCCTGACAAGGCCATCAAGCGTTGCCTTTGCCGTATTATAAGGATTATGGCTGCCTATTGCCTTTGCAACTATATCCTGTATCCCTGCAACATCAAGCACTGCCCTGACAGCGCCACCGGCTATCAGTCCTGTTCCCTTAACTGCAGGATTCATTACCACGTGCCCGGAGCCAAATCTCCCTATTATCCTGTGAGGGATGGTCCCTCCTTTTAATGGAACTTTGATAAGGGATTTTTTTGCATGCTCAACAGCCTTTCTTATTGCCTCAGGGACTTCCGATGCCTTGCCTTTACCGATACCTACCGTGCCATCACCGTCTCCTACTGCAACCAGCGCGGCAAAGGAAAATCTTCTTCCTCCCTTAACAACCTTGGCGACCCTGTTTATAAATACAACCTTATCTTTTAGAGTCAGTCCTTCTGGATCAATTCTTTTCACCATACCCCCTCTTAAAATTCTAATCCTGCTTCTCTGGCTGCCTCTGCCAACGCCTTCACCCTGCCGTGATAAAGATACCCACCCCTGTCAAAAACAACCTTTTTCACGCCTTTTCCCAAAGCCTTTTTGGCAATGAGTTCCCCGACCTGTTTTGCTGTTGCAATATTCCCTTTATGGAATTTTTTATCCTTAAATTCCTTATCAATGCTTGAGGCTGAGACAACTGTCTGCTTACTATAGTCATCTATAATCTGGGCATACATGTGATCAAGGCTTCTGTAAACTGAAAGTCTCGGCCTCTCAGTAGTGCCTGCAACCTTCTTCCTTATTCTCTCATGCCGCCTTTTCCTTGCTTCTTTTATATCTGCTGTCAACTTAAAACCTCCGAGTTATTTTGAACTGTTTACCCTTTTGAACCTTTTAACCTACTTCTTCCCTGCCTTGCCAACCTTAAGCTTTAACCTCTGGCCGGCATATCTTACGCCCTTGCCCTTATAAGCATCGGGAGGCCTTAGCGCCTTCAGATTTGCAGAAATCTGTCCTATCTGCTGTTTGTCAATGCCGGTTAAGGTAATCTGCACC
>JACRGY010000120.1 GCA_016212165.1 Nitrospirota bacterium | reverse complement strand
TGGTATAAGAGGTCGTCCCGATAAAATCGGGATCAGCTCCACCAGAATTGAAAATTCAGCATGAAAAAGACAAAAAGACAAATCACGGAGACAGCTAAAAATATAAAGCTTCTGATTCTTGATGTTGACGGAGTTCTTACAGACGGAAGCATTATTCTTGACAATAAAGGCAATGAGTTCAAGGCATTCCACGTGCGCGACGGGCACGGGATAAAGATGCTCATCAGGGCTGGCATTCCTGTCGCTATAATCACGGGAAGGAACTCAAAGGTCGTGGAGAGAAGGGCAAAGGAACTCGGCATTGCCGAGGTTTACCAGAAATGCTACAACAAAATAGTGGCGTATAACCGCATAAAAAAGAAGTTTTCTCTCCGGGATAATGAGATAGCATACATAGGCGATGATATAGTGGATCTGCCTCTGCTAAAGAGGGTCGGGCTTTCTTTTGCTGTTGCTGATTCGCCTGATGAAGTCAAATCTCTAACCTCGGCAGTCACAAAAAACAGAGGCGGCAGGGCCGCTGCAAGAGAAGTCACGGATGTTATCCTTAAGGCCAAGGGGTTATGGAATAAAGTTATAGATGGGTATCTTAAAACTTAACATCCCGACAGTCCTCACATTAAGCAGGATTATCCTCATCCCTGTTTTCGTAATCGTGGCTTATCAGCATCCATTCTGGGGCGCGGCAGTATTTGGAATCGCTGCAATAACAGATTTTCTTGACGGTTACGTTGCAAGACGTTCCGGGCAGGTAACAAAATTCGGCATCATCTTGGATCCCCTTGCAGATAAATTTCTTGTTATTTCGGCTCTTGTGGTCTTGGTGGATATGGCGCGGCTTTCCGCATGGATGGCAATAGTTATAATTGTCAGGGAATTCTTTGTAACAGGGCTGCGCGTTGTTGCTCTTTCAAAAGACATTATTATCCCTGCTGAAATGGGAGGAAAACTCAAGACAACAGCGCAGATAACGGCAATCCTCTGTCTGATACTCGGGGGAAGCATATTTGATATAGACCTTTATGATGTCGGCATGATTTTTATATGGGCAGCACTCGCCCTCTCTGTAATCTCTGGAATCCAGTATACAATCTCTTTCTGGAAAAAGATAAGATGAAGTCTGCTCTGCTGATAGCCTTGGCATTTATCCTCGGTTCAATCCCGTGCGGCGTCATAATCGCAAAGGCTAAAGGCGTTGACCTGAAAAAAATTGGGAGCGGCAACATAGGCGCAACAAATGTGCTTCGGTCTCTGGGAAAAGGGGCTGCTGTGCTTACACTTTTGGGAGATATGCTGAAAGGCACAGCAGCCGTGGCAATAGCAAGGGCGCTTTTCCATTTCGGATTTCAGATTTCAGATTTCGGATTTTTGCAATCGGCAATCAACAATCAGCCATCAGCAATTGAAGGGCTGGTGGGACTTTCCGCAATATTCGGCCACAATTTTTCAGTTTTTCTTAAGTTCAAGGGAGGCAAGGGCGTTGCCACAAGCCTCGGTGTTTTAGTGATTTATTCTCCCCAAGTTGCTATACTTACACTTATAATATGGCTTGTTGCAGCGTTTATAACAAAATATTCTTCTCTCGGCGCGATAGTATCATTCGGGCTTCTTCCTGTAAATGTGTTTTTGTTTGATCCTGTAGGGATAAAGATATTAATCTCTGTGTTGATTGCGCTTTTGATCTTAGCAAGGCACATTGGGAATATAGAGAGGCTTATCAAAGGGACTGAAAGAAAGATTGGCGAGCGGCCTTTGTCGTAAAAATTAAAATTCAAGGGGCAAGATGAAAGGCTACAACGTGAAATCAAAACTTACATCCCCTCTTATATTTGCACTCTTTTTTTTAATTTTCACATCCCCACTATTTACTGTCCTCTCTCATTCCGCTGAAGACATCCATGAATCACGCCTTGACAGGGGGCTTAAAAACAATGAGCCTTATTCGTATGTCTTGATAAAAAAAGCCAACGCTGACCCGTCAAAAGCCAAGAGCCTTTTAACAGAGGCGATAAAGTATTCTCCGGATCTTCCGCCTGCGTATTTTGAAATGGCAAAGACAAGTTTTTCGCCTTCGGCAAGCGGCATGTTTGAGAGCCTCGACTATGCTATCAAAGGGTTCAAGGCTTACAAAGGAAATTTCTGGTGGTTAATAAGTATTACGGGGCTTTTTACTGCCAGCCTGATGCTTTCTTTTGTTATTGTGCTTGCTTTGGTTTTAGCTGTAAGGCTTTTTATAGACACCCCTCTTTTGTCTCATGATATTAAGGAAAACAGGAAAAAGATTTTAATTGCCATGCTGCTTGTCCTGCTCTCTTTTTTCGGCCCTTTATTCTTCATGACAGGCTCCCTGCTTCTGCTGGGGCTATATTTCAGAGGAATGAATAAGGCTGTTGTTTATGCGTCTGTTCTGTTTCTCCTCCTGTCTCCTCTCTGGCTGAACACTATAAACATGTTTCTCTCAGCTCCCTCTTCTGAACTCAGGGCTATTGTGGCTGTAAATGAAAGCAGGGACAATAAATACGCCGCCTCCGTTCTTAAAAATAAAGATGATTTTATATCCCTTTTTTCCTACGGGCTTGCGCTCAAGCGGGAGGGGC
>JACRGY010000116.1 GCA_016212165.1 Nitrospirota bacterium | reverse complement strand
TCTTATGGTTTTATAAGTCAAGACATTCGGTTGTAAGGTAAGGACATTATTGCGCAATACAGCAACTTGGGACAGAAGCAGTGTCAGGCAGTGTCAGCGCACATTTATTCTCCTAAAAATATCCGGCCTGTCCGAAGCTATGCCGTCAACGCCCTTGGCTCTAAAATCCGTCCAGACTATGACTTTAAGGCTGTTCTTATGCGCCTTTTCTACATTTGCTCCGCGATGGCCTACTTTTAAAAACATGGCGTTATCTTTTTGTGCATTCTGCGGCAGATTTTATTTAGGCATAATCCTATAAATTTTGTCATCGCCGGCACTTGGGTTTCCCCGGCCGTCCCTGTTATTAGTAAGAAAATAAAGAAATCCGTCCGGGCCTTCGACAACATCCCGTATCCTTCCGTATTTTCCATTCTTATAGCCGTCAGCAAACCATCTCTCAATCCTTATTACTTTATAGTTTCTGTTTTCTCTCTTCAATCTCACCCTGATAAGAGACTCGCTTTTAAGGGTTGCGACAAAGAGGTCACCTTTCAAATGCCCGAGTTTATCCCCTTTGTAAAAAGTAATCCCTGAAGGAGGCGTTGTCTTTTTCCATGTTATCAAAGGGTCAATGTATAGTTTCTTTTCCGGCGCTCCGACAGCTTCAGGCCAGCCGTAGTTGCCGCCTTTTTTAATAATGTTTATTTCATCGTTTGCAAAGAGCAGGTATTCGCCTGAGGGGCCGTGCTCGGATGAAAAAAGAACCCCATCCTGGTTCCATGCAATCCCCTGGGGATTTCTGTGGCCGTAAGAGTAGACCGGGGAGCCCCTGAACGGATTGTCAGGGGGGATTCCGCCTTCAGCCGTTACTCTTAGAATTTTTCCTCCGAGGGACGTTAAGTCCTGTGCAAGGTCAGCCTCGAAAGTCTCGCCTGTAGTTATGTAAAGCATCCTGTCAGGCCCGAATGCAATCCTTCCACCGTCATGGAACCTTCTTCCGGGAATTCCGTCAATTATCACTCTGTCTAAAATAGCCTTATCCCCCCTATCCCTGAACCTCGAAACCCTGTTAAAAAGCGAATTGCCCTTGCTGTAGGTATACATCAGGTATAAAAATGGTTTTTTAGGAAATTCAGGGTGAAGGGCCAGCCCCATGAGGCCTCCCTCGCCGGCATGCGCAACATCTATAATTGCATAGGGTTTTGCCTGAAGCTTTCCATTGATTATAAGCCTGATGCGCCCGGCTCTTTCACTGACCAAGGCCCTGCCGTCAGGAAGAAAAACCAGCGACCATGGAATTTCGAGGCCCTCTATCCATGTCTCTACTTTTATATTATCGCCCCCGGGAAGAAATGTATCTTCTACATCCTGCGGCGATTTTCCGACAGCGGGAAACGAGAAACCGGATTGAGCGGATAGGGACACAAATAATAAAGAGATAATTATTGCTTTAATGAAGACCATATATATCCTTATTAAAGTTCTATCACTTTTGTTTTTTAAAAGCAAATTTTTTAATTGCAGGGCTTTGTATACGAAGGACAATCTGATAGAATCTGATTATGGGCGAGCTCATCGAAGATATAGCATTAAGAGGAAAGCCTTTCATATTCAGGGACAGGCCGGAGGCTGGAAAACTTCTTGCCGAAGCGCTCTCGGATTATGAGTCGTCAGGCGCAATTGTTCTGGCTATACCGGCAGGCGGAGTTCCTGTCGCATTTGAGATAGCAAGAAGGCTTAGGCTTTTGATGGATGTCGCCATAGTGAGAAAGATCCAGATACCCGGCAATACAGAGGCAGGCTTTGGAGCAATGGGGCCTGACGGAGAAGTGATATTCAACGAGAGCCTTCTGAGGACTCTCGGGCTTACGAAGGAAGAAATCCAACAGCAGGCAGATAAAACCAGAGAAGTCCTCGAGGCCAGAGACAGGCTCTACAGGGGAGGCAGGCTGTTTCCCGATCTATCGGGCAAGGATGTCATCCTTGTTGATGACGGGCTTGCATCCGGCTACACAATGTCCGAGGCAATAAAATTTGCAAAGAGAAAATATGCTAAAAAGATTATAGTAGCTGCACCTACAGCTTCTGACAGCTCGATAAATCTTATACTGCCTTTAGCAGATAAACTTTACTGCCTGAACATAAGGGGATATCCGTTTGCCGTAGCCGGGGCATACGAAAGGTGGTATGACCTGAGCGATGAAGAGGTTATCTCATTGCTTAAGGATATCAGGGAATCCCGCTAAATATTTCTTGAAGGGCATATATCATAAAGCGCGCATTCCATGTGTCTTGGCTTTTTCGCCTGGCATATCTTTCTGCCGTGGAATATCAGAAGATGAGAAATATTGCTCCAATCCTCTTTTGGAGTAATAGCCATTAAATCTTTCTCTATTTTCACAGGGTCTTCATGCTTTGTAAGTCCGAGCCTGTAAGCAAGCCTTTTGACGTGTGTATCTACAGCAATTCCCTCATTAATTTCATAGGCATTCGAGAGGATTATGTTTGCTGTTTTTCTTGCAACACCTGGCAGGCTGATGAGTTCTTCCATTGTCTTTGGGACCTTTGAATTAAATTTTTCTATTATCAGCCTTGCAGATGCCTGAATATTCTTGGCCTTATTGTTATAGAAATTTATAGAGCTTATGTCCTTTTTAAGTCTATCCATAGGCACATCAGCATAGTCTTTTGCTGATTTATATTTTTTAAAAAGTGTCTCCGTTACCTTATTTATATGCACGTCAGTTGCCTGTGCTGAAAGCATTGTTGCAACGAGAAGTTCAAAAGGATTCCTGTAATTCAGGGCTATCTTAGGCTCGGGATATTCCTTCTTGAGCCTATTGATTATCTCAACTAATTTTTTCTTATTATCCATACTCCTCCATATATTTAATTCAGCATATGCCTGATATAGTATTTGAGCGGTTTTTTTTGCCGATAGTCATTAGACATGTATCCAAATATAAAGAGGCAAAAGCCTCGGAGGGCTTCAGCCCGAGAATGAGCGAGAATGCTATATCAGGCATTATTATCCTCAAAGTTCAAGCAGCCTTTTTTTAATATCAATCGCTGCCACTGCGCCTTCTCCTGCTGCGATTACCACCTGGTCATTGCCCTGATTCAAAGGGCCGACAATATAAAGCCCGCTTAAAGAAGATTCATATGTGCTGCTTACGATGTATTTAAAACCATCCCTGTCTTTTTTAAGATTCAGTCCCGGGAGGAAGCTGTCATTCAGCTTAAATCCGAAATGCGACATTATGACCTCGCACTCAAATCTGCTGCCACCCTGAAGCTCTATTGCCTCCATCTTTTCTTCCCCGATTATCTTTACGGGACGGCCGATTATCAGGGGTATGTTCTCATCCTTCAACTCTTCCTTATACTCTTCAGGCGCCTTGTCAGTATAAAGGATTAATGTTATATCCTTTGTGAACATCTCTTTCATTGCTATTGCAAGATGCACTGTCTTGATGGAATTTCCGATAATCACAAGTTTTTTATTGGTTGTTTTATACCCGTCACAGTCTACACAGGTGAAAAGGCTGATTCCAAGAAATTTATAGAGATTCTCTATTCCAGGCAGATTATCATAGACTCCGGATGATACGATTGCAAACTTTGAAAGATATTTTTTCTCTCCGGCATATATCTCAAAATAATCTTTTTTGAGCACCCTTGTGACAAGCCCCTTTTCAACCTCTACATTAAAACTCCTTGCCTGTTCCAGGCCTGTCTTTATAATCTCCTCTCCGGAGATAGCCTTTTGCGTAAGGAAATTTTCTATATGCTTTGCGTGCTGTGTTCTTCCTCCGCCCCTGTCTATAAGGAGGACGTTTCTGTTATATCTTCCAAGATAGATTGCCGCCTGTAACCCGCCCGGACCCGCGCCTATTATTATGCAGTCATATATCAGTTTTTCTGCCATAGCCAGATTTTATCATACTCTTGAAATATCGCAAAACAGAAAGAGAAGAAGTCACAGTTGAATAATAGCAAGGCGGGGTGTTGTATTTGAACGGCTTATTTTGCCGATAGTCCTTGAGCATTGCTTAACGAAAATAAAGAGGCAAAATCCTCGGAGGTCTCCCGATTTTATCGGGAGACCGAGAATGAGTGAGAATATTATACCCTGCCTTGCTTACAGTCACTTTAAAACCTCATCCTTACCCTGTAAGTTAGCTTAACCTCTTTATCCTTTGGAACAGGGATTTCGAACTCAGCAGTGAATGCCTCTGTCTTCTTATGTCCATGAGAAGAGCTTAAAATAGTCCATTCTCCGGGAATAGGCTCGATGACCTTTACGACAACATCTTCTTTCTTATGATTTCTGAGCGAAATCTCGAAGCTTGTCTCGTAAGTGTCGTACGCAATCTTTTTCCAGTCTGTCTGCTTCCTGCTTCCGACAACATCGAATGCATCACCGAGTTTTACCTTAATCTTTTCATCTTTTGGTGTATGGTCAATCGAATCTTCTCCCACAAACTGTAGGCTTCCCTCTGAATCATGCTTGTATACCCTGACAGTTCCCTTTGGAAGCGGAATCCCGAGGTTATACTCCTTCTTATTCGCTATCTCAACGAAGACGCCTATCTTCTGGTTCGATATCTTCTCGCCATAAGTGCTCCTGTAATAATACTGGGCGCCATAATAGACAAGCTCTTTTTTCACAGTAACATTGTCTGCATTCACAAGGCTTATCTGTTTGGTCTGGTTGTCCTTGACTGTCGCAGGCCTCTGGAGAGTGTATATGTGGTATTCAAAAAACTCTTCTTCCTTAAACTGGGGCGCTGCTGCCTTTGCCATCTCTCCTGCAAAACGCAGCATCTTATCCTTATATTCATAGTCATTTTTCGCCCTGTTTACATCTCCTGCAACAAGTTTTATCTTAGCGTCCTTGTAAGTCGTGCCGCTCTTGTTGTCTATCGTGACCCAGCCTGAGATATCTGCCCTGTCATCTTTTTCATTCAGCGTAACGACATAATCAGACCGCCAGTTAATTCCATTGGTTAAATAGGATGCCTCGACTTTCTGTACTGACGATAAACTGTTTTCGAGAAGCCAGACAAGAGTTGGTTTTGATATGAGGCTCTCAGGGACTCCGGGAAATATTATCCTTCCCGGATGGCCGAATGTTATCTCGTCTCCGATTTTAAAGATAGGGCCTCCGTTATTTGAGAGGAGGGTGGCTGTGACAGTCTCTTCCCTTTCAGTGTATGGATTTTTATAAAAGAGTTTGACTTCCTTGCCAACGTACTTGTCGAGAAGCTTCTGAGGATTCAGTAAATCGTACTCATAGTTCTGCTCAAGTATCTGAAGGCTGTCAGGGTTTATCAAAGACTTGATATGCACGCTCGTGGGGATTATCTGGGATGCGACATCCATGAACTTCAGGCTCCCTGTGCCTTTAGGGAGCTTTAACTGGCGCTGGTCTTTCACAAGGCCGAGGTTTACATTATAGATTGTTATTGAAATGCCTGTCTGGTCTTCAAGCCCTGATGAAAATGGCTCTTTTGCTTCTGTTTTGGCAAATGCCAGAGATGTGTACAAAGATACAATAAGACATACAGCCACAAACCTTACAAACAACTTTCCTGCTTTCATAACAAACCTCCTTTGATTTTTTACTTCTTAGTTGATTAGACAAAGGAGGTTTGGAAAAAGTTCCCGAGAAAGTGTATGATGCGAAGCCCGTGAAGATTTATTACTGGTTGTTGAATTTAAACGAAGATAAAATCTTATAAAAAATCTCTTCAGGCATTCCTTCCGAATAAAAAACTACTGAACAATCTGAGTTGTTCTCGATCATAGCAAATATTTTTAAAACTTCTTGAAGACCACTATAACCTTTTTCATTATGTGCTCCAACAAATGTTTCTCCTTTTAAGCCTCTCCAGTTTTTGCCCCTAATAGGCGTTGCTTCAGTTGTCATCCCATGACGTCCGACAACAACCCATTTACCGTCCTCTTTCTGAAAATAATTGTCCTTTGCTGCCTGCTCGAAGTTCGATTTAATAAGTATCACTTTTAAAAGAGAATAGTAGTCGGTATCTTGTTTTGACATAAAAGTCAGAGAGAAGTCACATGACGACGCTCCTAATTTCTCATTCCCTACTTTATAGGTGTAATTAGCAGGATACAAAAATTCTATTTTAACCAACTCATTTTTATATGTTATCCAGAAATCAATTTCTTTTTTGTCAGCCATTGCCTTTGATTTTGGAGTAGGCGCTGCCTCGCGTTTTATCCCATCCATGACACCAATGCCTGCTGAAGGCATAGCCTTATCCTCTTTCATAACTGGCGCAGGGCCTTTGGTCGCTGCAAATTTCATGGATTCAGGTTCTTTTGCAGGCATCGGCTGTTCCGATGGTTTGCCGGTAATAGGTGTGCCTTCACCTGATACATATGCCTTGTCTCTTTCTGCTTGAAGAACTTCTTTTTTAGTTAAATACGAATCAGCCTTGTCTTTGGAAATTTTAGGTTCTGCCGCAGTTTGCTGAGATTGCTTTGTGACTTCGTCTCTCGCAATGACAGGCGGCTGAACCTTGCGTTCTATAATCTCCTCAGACGGCGCTTTTGCAAGCTGTATCTCCGGCTGAATGGACTTGAAGATATAGATTGTTGTTACTGCGATTGCAATAGTTGCAACTGCCCCAACAGGCAGTTTTATACGGAGCGGATAAAAAAGTTTCTCGAATAACCCTTTCTTTGGAGCTGCCTCGGCCTTTATCTTTGCCATTACCTTCTGCGTAAGCCATGCGGGCGGCTCTATTTCTTCCTGATTTTTTATGTGCCCTATTGTTTTTTTCAGTTCAGACAATGCCTCTCTGCATTTTTCACACGATTTAAGATGTTTTTCAACGAGCATCTTTTCATCTTGCGAAAGAATCCCATCAATAAGCGCTGAAAGTTTTTCCTGAACTTTATTGCATTCCATTTACAACTCTCCCAAAACTTTTTTTAAACAATTCTTAACAGCATCCCTTGCCCTGAAAAGACGCGACTTGACAGTGCCTTCTGCTATCCTGAGCATAACTCCTATCTCATCATAGGAAAACCCCTGAATATCTCTCAGGACAAGCACCTCCCTGAATTCATTATCCAGAGAGCTTATGCATCCCTGCACTTTTTGCCGGATATCTCTTTTTTCGAGCTTTTCAAGAACAGAAGGCTCATCTGATGCAGGTTCTGCTTTTATATTGCCATTATCCGTGAGGATAGGGTCATCCAGCGAAAACTTTTCATGGTGCATCATGGTTTTTATCTGTTTAAGGCGGTTTCTGGAAAGATTTATAACTATGGTATAAAGCCATGTAGAGAATCTGGACTTTTCTTCAAAGGTCTTTATCGCCTTATGTGCCGATACAAATGCATCCTGCACAACCTCGCATGCATCCTCATAGTTACCGACAATTCTGTAAGCAATATTCAGCATTTTTTTCTGATGTTTTATAACCAATGTCTCAAAGGCATCCACATCGCCTTTTTTACATAAAGATACTATCTCAGCATCTTCATCATCAGTCTTTATGTTTAAGCCTTCTTTCATATATTAGACAACACGGGCAGAAGATTTGTTCCTTTATCTCCTTAAGCTTCCTCAAATATAGCACTTAGGACTGTCTTCTGCAAAGCAATATTAACTTGACATTCAGTACAGATTTGATAGCATTTAATTAAGCTTTTGGATAGCAGACACGAAACATGATTTAAATCATAAAAATGTCATTTTGGAAGTGGTAGAGTTTTTTCAGGGGGCATATTTGAACAGAAGGGAGTTCTTAAAAATAACATTTATCGGCGGCATGGTATTTTCATCTGGGCTTATCAGGCCGATAGCCGCTGAAATCAAAAAGGAGGGAAAGGTTATGCCTTACGCAGCAAAGGATTATTCGAAACTCATAGGGATGGAAGGGTTCAGCGAGACGCTCCTGAAGAATCATTTTACGCTTTATCAGGGGTATGTTACGAATACAAACAAGGTGCTTGATGCGCTTGAGCAGATGTTAAAGGACGGAAAGACATCTGTGCCTGAATTTGCCGAGCTTAAGAGAAGGCTCGGATGGGAATTTAACGGTATGAGGCTGCATGAATATTATTTCGAAAATCTTGGAGGGAAAGGAGGAATAGATAAGTGCGGTAAGCTTGCCAAGAAACTGTCTGAGGGTATGGGCAGCTATGAAGCATGGGAAAAGGATTTTAAGGCAACAGGGGCTATGAGGGGCATAGGCTGGACAGCCCTTTATCAGGACAACACCAGCGGAAGGTTAATCAACTTCTGGATAAATGAGCATGACGTATCTCATCCTGCGGGATGCAATCTGATACTTATAATGGATGTATTTGAGCATGCCTTTATGCTCGATTACGGACTTAAGAGGGCAGATTACATAGAGGCATTCTTTAAAAACATTGACTGGAAGGCAGTAGAGGCCAGGCTTAAATAAAAATAAAAAGGAGGTTTTGTTATGGCAAAGAAAAAAGCTGTTGAAACATCAGGAAAGTTTTTACACATTATTCGGGAATGGCAGAAACTGGAAGATTCAACAATAAGATTTTCAGAAGATATGATGAAGAAGACCAATAACAAGCTTGTAAAAATGACTATGGAGATGATAAAGCATGATTCACAAAAACACAAGGCAATGCAGCAGATGCTTATTGACAGCATTACAAAGGAACCTTTTATCTTGAGCCCTGATGACCTTGCTTCATTATCAGACGGACTTAACAAACATCTGGCGGCAGAGGCCAAATCACTTGAACTTGCAGATGCAGCGCTCAAAAACAGTGAGCTGTTTGTGACGCGGTATGTGCTTTCCTATCTCCTGGCTGATGAACAGAAACATCACAACCTGCTTGGCAAGCTTAATGAACTTAAGAGGGCAATAGTGTTTGTCACATAAAACAATTCAAGTAAATTTTTAAAGGAGGCCCAAAATGTCTTGTATAAGAGCAAAAGATATAATGCATCCGAGGGTTAGTTTGCCGTCTAAGATGAAGGGTGAGGAGCTTGTTGAAAAGCTTATGTGCAGTTACCCTGCGCTTCCTGTTGTGAATGACAAGCTTGAAGTTGTTGGAGTTGTGTCGGAGTATGACGTTATCAGCGCCGTGAAGGAGGGAAGAACGATTCATGAGTTTAGCGCGGAAAGCATCATGACTTGCGGCCATGCGGAACACGAAGGCGTCTGTGCAAAGCCGGTGACTGTTGTCTCTGATGCGCCTATAGAGGAGATAGTCAATCTGTTTTATGAGAATTCCTCGACTCTGAGCATTCTGCCGGTAGTCGAAAAGAAGAAGCTCGTGGGAATAATCAGCAGGAAAAATATAGTTAATGCTTTGGCGGAAAAAGGTTTCTGGAAAGAGCATGAGTTTAAAAAGAGAGTTTAATTGAATCAGGGCAAGGGGAAAACGAATGGAAAGAAAAGATATTGTGAAGGCACACGGTAATTCGGTAACTCTTATCGGTACTGCTCTCAAGACAGGAGATAAAGCTTCGGATTTTACTGTCCTTGATGGGAACCTCAAAGAGATAAGGCTTAAGGATTTTGATGGGAAGATAAAGATTATAAGCGTTACCCCTTCTCTTGATACGCCAGTCTGCGATTTACAGGCAAGAAGGTTTAATCAGGAGGCGGCGAAATTGCCGGAAAGCGTAGTTGTTCTGAATATAAGTATGGATCTGCCTTTTGCGATATCAAGGTTCTGTACAAATGCAGGCATAGATAAGGTTAAGGCATTATCTGACCATAGGGACGCTTCTTTCGGGAATGCTTATGGAGTCTTGATTAAGGAACTGAGGCTGCTTGCCCGTTCCATCTTCATCATAGACAGGGATAACACAATACGATATATCGAGATTGTCCCTGAACTTACAGAGCATCCTGATTATGACAGGGCTCTTAAAGAGGTGAATAAGCTGCTTGGCGCTTAGTATTATGGATACGGAGGTAAAGAGAGATAAAGGGGCTTGCAAAAGCTGAATTTGTGAAGGATTTGATTGCAGAAAAAGGGATAAGTCTTGCAGATGCATTGAGGGAACTTGCAAGAAGGATGAGGATGCTGAATAAAAAGCTTAAGGGTGAAGGTGAATGAACACAAGGGAGCATTTTGAACTGTTCAGGTATCTCATGGAACAGTGTTGCCTGCTGCAGGAGGACATTGTTTTTGTAAATAATATCGCTGAATGGTGTAAGGAATACGGGATGCCGGAGCATGACAGGGAAAGACTTTTCAAGCTGATTTTAAAAAGTGGGCAGGGATGTAAAATGCTGGTACGGGAAGATATCCAGGGGAAGTTTATAGATGAGAGGATTAACGCGCTCATGATTCGAAGCCAGCTGAGGAATGTCGCATATAACAGGGCGGATACTCTTGATACCATTCAAAAAAAGTTGGCATATCTCTTCCTGAGCGAATACTCGACGAGTATTCCGGGAATAACCGATGAAATGCTTGCTGATGACTGGGTCTTTGAAAGGATGGATGAGCTAGGATATTTTAAGACATAAGCCGTTAGGAGGAAGACTATGAAAAAGGTGTATGGATTTATGGTAGCAGGGATACTTTTTTTCGGGTCTGTCGTGATGGCATACGCAATACATGAGATTATCCCGTCGGAAACACAGGTGGCAATGCCAGGGCCCAATGCAGGGCAACTGAACGAATATATTGTCAGATTTGACCCGTACAGGGCGTGGGAGTTATGGCCGAAAAAAGGCAAGCTTTATAAAGGCACCGAGCCTCACGGCTCACTTCTTACCACATTCGTAAACAATACTGCCATGCATTCGATTAAAAAGAAAAAGATGATGGCTGACGGCTCGATTATCGTAAAGGAAAACTATACCGCTGACAAAAAGTTCGTTGCCCTTACAGTTATGTACAAGATAAAGGGCTATAACCCGAATGCAGGGGACTGGTTCTGGGCAAAATATGACCCGGACGGAAAGGCGGTGGCATCTGGAAAAGTGGATGCCTGCATTAACTGCCATTCCAAAAAGAAGGATAACGATTATATATTTACCGGCGAAGCAATGAAAAAATAGAGAGGGCTTTCTATGAACAAATACGAAAAATCAAGGCGGGATTTTTTAAAGCTGATGGGTACCGTAACCATTGCGTCTCAGTTCAATGGGCTGATTTCAGAGGCATGGGCTGCAGAGCCCGATGGTATAGATGCGATGGACCGTGTATTCATCGCAAACGAGGACTCGAACACCATAAGCGTTATAGACCCAAGAACCAATTTGCTCGATACCACAATCAATCTGACAAGCTTCGATGAAGACCCAAGGCCGCCCTTCAGATATGTGACCGGAGGCGTGATGCCTACACATGCCGCGATGATTCACAAACCCCTCTATCACGGGTGTATTGACGCGCACGGGGTCGTGCCGTCCCCTGACGGACGTATGCTCGCTACAAGCGGCCGCGGCTCCAGCAATGTTTACCTTATTGATACTGTTAAAAAGAAGGTAATCGGGAATGTGCCGAATCCCTTTGCATCATCAACGACCAATTCTGAAAGAATCTCCAGCGGTATACTTGTCGGACGGGAGCCTCATGAGCCGACATTCACCCGGAATGGAAAAGAACTATGGGTTGCCATTCGTGGTGAAGACAGAATCGCTATCCTTGATGTTGGGCAGGCCATTAAACAGGCAGGTGGTGTTGAGACAAGAGCAATTCTTAAGTTTGTTGATACCATTAATGGCCCGGCACAGGTGTGGTTTAATGCAAGTGGCACACTCGCATTTGTCATAAGCCAGAAGATTGCCAGGGTTGATGTGTTCAGGATTGATTCAGACAAAAAAGGTTACTCCCATCCTCAGAGACTCACAACAATAGATATAAGCGAGCAGGACAAACCAGGTTTCACCCCTTTTCTGAAAACCTCTCCTGACGGCAAAGAGGTTTGGTTTTCCCACAAGCTGGCTGATAGGGTATCCGCCCGTTTAACCACCGAACCATTCGGCCTGTCGGACGCTATTTCCCTTGGCAATCTGGCAAGGCCCAACCATCTTGAATTTGTCGAAAATGCAAACGGGAAGGTCGTTTATGTAAGCCTTGCGCGCGTGGATGATGCAGGCACAGGCGGTGTAGCCTCCAGCCAGATCGCCATCATTGACCGGAGCGTTCCTCAGGGCCAGCGAAAGGTTGTGGGTAGTTTCTTTTCGCATGGCAGAGAGGCGCATGGCTTATGGACTAATCCAACAAATAAACTGCTCTATATATCGCATGAGCAGGACGAGTTGCCGGGAACTTCAAATGAAGGACAGGCCGTTGCAAGCGCCTTTGATGTTTCAGACCCATTCAATCCTAAATTTATTACTCAGATTCCTCTGGGCAGCCTCAAAATTCCTTCAGGAGAATTGAGAAACAAAAAAAGCATAAATCTTGTTTATGTACGTCCGGGCTACAAAGGGCAGACGGCATAGAAAGGGGGCATATGAAGCGTATTGCTCTATTTTTAATATTTCTATTGTTCTCTGTCAGCATATGGGGGTATGAACATGGCCATCGCAAAGCCACCAGTGAGGGAAATAGCCCGGAGGTTAAAAAATTTATGCAGGAGATGGATACCGGTATGGAAAAAATGATGAAGGATATGCACGTTCCTGGATATACCGGCAATCCGGACGTAGACTTCCTGGCGATGATGATTCCGCATCACGAGGGAGCAATAGAGATGGCGCGCCTTGTACTCATTTATGGGAAAGATCCTCTGGTACGCAAGTTCGCAGAGGATATTATAGCTGCCCAGCAGGCAGAGATCGAGTCAATGAAGCGCCGTCTCGAAATACTTCGTAAGCGGACTGATATTGACCCGGAAGGCTTTCCGGCACTCGGAGGCACTCGAGGCACGGCCGGAAAGGATAAAAGTTCAGGGAAGATAAATAAAAACGGAGATTGAGGCTGTCCTATGCCGCATGCAGGATTAATGGATGCAGATGCCCTTGGGCCTGAGGCAGGCCCCTTAATGCGGGCAAAGCTTCATATGCGCGGTGGAAAAAGAAGGCTGAATCAGGGGAAGATTTCAGCCGGCATTATCACACTTTATGATGCGCTAAGCGCAGCAATGGAATGGTATGTTGCTGCAAATGAACGCAGGGTTAACCTTCAAGTCATGGAAGGGGAAAATCTGAATGACGACAGAACAGTGTTTAATGTATTGACCCGTTCAGGGATACTCGATAACAACTTTGACTATCAGACATTTGATAAACTGGTTGAAAAGGCATCATATGAAGAGATGCCGCAATATGATTACAGTAAACTGCTCAAAGGAATCGAGTCTTTAATGACCCGGCTTGGAGTTATGCCGTTTGATGAAAGGGAACTTCCACCTGAAGATCCCTCTACATTTTAACTCATTATAGGGAGGTATAAAATGCAAACAATCGAGTGCAAAGGAGCGGAGATTAGGCTGGATGACGAAGGCTATCTTTTAAATCTCGCTGACTGGACTGAGGATGTGGCATGCGCCCTGGCCGAGAAGGAAGGCGTTGAAGAGCTTACAAAAGACAGAATGGACATAATAAGATTCATGAGAGAATATTACAAGGCTTATAATGCCTTTCCCATGCTGAGGGCTGTCTGCAGAAATGTTCACCAGTCGAAAGATTGTTTCAGTGAAAAATTTATTGACCCCCTGAAAGCATGGAAAATAGCAGGGCTGCCTAAGCCCGACGTGCATGTGATAGCCGAGATAAGGGGAGAAGGGGGTGTTGTATAAAATTTCCGGCAATATTTCCGGCCGGAAAAAGATGAACAGGCTCTCTGCTGAAAGGTCTGCCTATCTGAGGCATTCTGCCAATCAGAAAATAGACTGGTATCCATGGTCTGAGGAGGCTTTCCAAAGGGCCAAAGAGGAAGACAAGCCGATATTTCTCAGCACAGGCGCAATATGGTGCCACTGGTGCCATGTTATGGCAAAGGAATGTTTTGAAGATGAAGAAGTAACAGGAATACTCAATGAGAATTTTATAAGCATAAAACTGGACAGGGATGAACGCCCTGATATTGACAGAAGATATCAGCAGGCGGTTGCGGCCATGGGTTCCGGCAGCGGTTGGCCTCTCAGCGTTTTTTTAACATCTGACAAGAAGCCCTTTTTTGGAGGCACATACTTTCCCCCTATAGACAGTTATGGCAGGCCGGGGTTTAAAAAAGTGCTTAGGGCAGTCGCTGATTTTTATGGTTCAAAAAGAAAGGACGTAGACGAATACAGCGAGAAACTTATAAATCTTCTCAGGCCCAAGCCATTATTGTCAAAGGAGTTAAACGAATCACTGATAAACGAAGCGATAAAAAATATCCTTTCTGAATTTGACCCACAAAACGGCGGCTTTGGCACAGCCCCGAAATTCCCGATGGCTGGTGCTATGGAATTTTTAATAAACAGATTTTTCTTCACGAATAGTGAGCCTATAGGCCATGCAATAAAAAAGACCCTTGAGTCAATGGCAAAAGGCGGCGTCTATGACCAGCTTGGAGGCGGGTTCCACAGATATTCCACTGATGCGCAATGGATAATCCCGCATTTTGAAAAAATGGCTGATGATAATGCATGGCTTTTAAGGAATTATATTTATGCGTATTCTGTTTTTGGAGATGAGTACTTCAGGGAGGTCGCTGAAGGCATAATTGGTTTTCTCAAAAATGTGCTTTCGGATTATAGAGGCGGATTTTATGCGAGCCAGGACGCTGATGTAACACCCGAAGATGAAGGCGGGTATTTTACATGGACAGATGAGGATTTCAGAAGAGTACTGGATGAAGAGGAATACAGGGTGCTGACCCTGCACCTGTTTAATGGCAACGGCGCTATGCACCACGATGAATCGAGGAAGGTATTGTTTATTGCCGTGGAGGCTGAGGTTGTTGCTGATAAGATGGGGCTTGACGTTACGAGAGTTATTGGAATAATTAAACGCGGAAAAGAAAAATTGCTTAAGGAAAGAAATAAGAGAGAAACGCCTTTTATTGATACGACATTATATATGTCTTTAAACGGTTTGCTTATAGCCTCATATCTTAAGGCATACAGGATATTGAAAGAGGAATATCTCAAAGATTTTTCCCTGAAGAGCCTTGAAAGGCTGCTGAAAAGCCATTTTATCGGCAATGAACTTTTTCATTCAGAAGGCATAAGCGCAGTTTTAGATGATTATGTATATTTGATAGACGCGCTGATTGCAGCCTATGAGGTTACAGCCGATTCATCCTATCTGGACCGGGCAGATGGACTTATGGAATTATGCATAAAAAAATTTCGGGATAAAGATGAAGGCGGTTTTTTTGACACTGATAAAGAGGTTTTGGGCCTACGGCTTAAGGCTATAGAGGATATCCCTCATCCCTCGGCAAATTCTACAGGCATCCTTTTACTGCTTAAACTGTATTATCTCACTGGGAAAGAGATATATCATCAATATGCAGAGGAGGCATTAAAAGTCTTTTTAAAAAATGCAGAAGATACAGGCATTCATGCAGGGTATTATTTTTGTGCGGCGGATGCATATTTTAATTCAATTAAGCTTACCCTGGAGACAACGCCTGCAAGCGAGTTGGCTGAAACAGCCCTTTCATTATATGTCCCGTATTCGGGTATAGCTTATGGAGAAGATAACGGCCGTGTTATCCCGTGCCTGAAGGATATATGCGGCGAGGCAATAAGGAGCCCGGATAAACTTAAGGATTTTTTGAGGCATCGTTCTTGACATCATTTCCTGATGTGATAGGATTTATACAAGGGGATGAAGCAGAAGATGCTTTATATATCAAAGCTGAAGGGAGGTAACTATGGATATAATTCAGGCAATAAAGGAAAGGCGTTCGATAAATTTCTTTGAAACAGGGAAGGAGGTTTCCGATGACAAAATCAGGGAGTTGCTTGAAATAGCTAATCTTTCGCCATCTTCCTTTAACCTCCAGCCCTGGAGGGTTGTTGTGGTAAAAAGCGCTGAAAGAAAGAAGGTTTTAAGACAGTGTGCCTTTAATCAGCCAAAGGTGGAGGAGGCATCTGCCGTATTAATAATGATAGCCGACCCTGATGCTGTGGAAGCAAATGTTGAAAGGATGCTTGACAGCTGGCAGAAACTGGGATACATGAAGCCCGAGATGCGGGAGACTTACAAAGGCATGACACAGAATCTTTATGGCACGGTTGACAGTTTGAAGAGAAAATTTTTTGCTATTAAAAATACCGCTTTATTTGCCATGAACATAATGATTGCGGCAAAGGGCATTGGCCTTGAGACACACCCGATGGACGGGTTTGACGAGGGCTGCATTAAAAAAGAATTCAATATCCCTGCAGACAAGATAATCCCGATGCTCATAGCAGTCGGTCATCTCAAGACAGGGATAACACTTTTGCCGAGGGCGTTCAGGAGGGATATAAAAGAATTCGTAAAATTCGAATCATATTAAATTAAGGAGATAATGGTAATGGTAACAGGAAAAGAAGATTTGGTGCAGTCGCTTATCGAGGCGTATCTGATGGAAAAGGGCACAATGGATTTCTATTCTCAGGCCGCTGCGAAGGCAATGGCTCCCGAGGCTAAGAAGATGTTTAAAGAGCTCTCTGTGTGGGAAAAGCAGCACATGGATTACATCGGGTTTCTTTATAAAGCGATTCAGGACGACAGGGATGCAGTCGGTTTTGAAACATTCAAGAATAAGACTGATGCGCCTGTTACAGAGGCCGGTATTACCGTAAAAGACCTTGAGGCCAGGTTGGAAAAATACGATTTTATAGATGACATGGGAGCGCTTATACTCGCCCTTGAGATAGAAGGGAAGGCCTATGCGCTTTACAGCAAGCTTTCAAGGAACGCTGTTGACACAAATGCAAAGGTTGTATTTAAGGAGATGATGGAGCAGGAGACAAGGCATGTTGATTACCTTAAGAAGTTGAGATTGAAACTTGGTGAGACATCATAGATATGGCAGTTGTAGAAGGATATAATATTCTCGCTCATTCTCGGGCTATCGCCCTCCGAGGAATTTTGCCTCATAACCCCCTTAACAAAGGGGGACTCAGGGGGTTGTTGGAATACCGGCAAAATAAAACTGCTCAAATACTATATCCTTCCAACCTTTCAGGCTGGCATAAAAAGACATAGAAGGAGGCACTTATGAATGCAATTGAGATAGCAGTCAAGATGGAGAAGGACGCGATAAGTTTCTATCAGGATGCGGCCAGAAAAACAAAAAATCCTGTCGGCAAAAAGATGTTTCTGACAATAACAGAAGATGAAAAAAGGCACCTCAAAATGCTTTCTCAGATATTTAAGGGGCTTAACATAAAGCTCACGGATGTCAGCCCAATGGAAAACATCAAGACAGTCTTTGAAGCGATGAAGGGCAGGATGATGAAGCGTGTTAAGGCAACCTCTGATGAGCTTGAGGCATTCAAGATCGCAATGCAGATGGAAAAGGAGGGGATAGAATTTTATAAGAAGGCAGTCAAAGGAGCAAAAACAGAGAAGGAAAAAAAGCTTTTTAAAAGGCTTGTCCGCGAAGAGGAACAGCACTATGATATTTTTGCAAATACGTATTTTTTCATGTCGGATACCGGAAGCTGGTTCATGTGGGAGGAGCACAGCATTGTTGAAGGATGATTTTCATTAAGGGTTCGAGGATTCAAGGGTTTAAGGGGTCTATTATTTAACTTGACCCCTCGGCCCCTTGAACCCTATTGCCGAAAAAATAGAAAATGGCCAATTACGATTCAGAGCTAATGTAGAAGTACAGCAAAGAAAGGAGATTCTATGGGTTACTCAAATGTTGCTTTGAAGGACAAGATAATGGAGATGTATCCTGAGATTACAAAGCACGGCATTTCCGTCTCGCTCGATTTTGACAAGGCAAAACATGCCTATCTGCTTGCCTTTAAAAAGGACAACCGCGAACTTAAGACGCACATCGAGAAGAAGGATGCGGATGAATGCATGGACGGGATAAAGTGCGTTTATCTGGGTATGCAGGTTGGAGAGTTCATAAAGAATTTTGACGAACGGAAGTAGTTCTGGTGTAAGATATATGAGTTTTCATGGAAATACTCATATTTAAGAAGGTACCACAAAAAATCCTGATTATTAAACCAAGTTCCCTTGGCGACATAGTCCACAGCCTGCCTTTTTTAAACGCCATAAGAGACAGATTCCCCAAATCAGAGATACACTGGGTTGTTGCCAGGGGGCTTGAAGGGCTTCTTGAAGGCCACCCCATGATAAGTAAGCTCTGGATTATAAATAAAGACAACTGGAAAAAGATTAAAAATATGAAGGGGACGGTCAGTGAACTAAAGGATTTATTTAAGTCGCTTAAGAAGGAGAAGTTTGATATTGTGGTTGACCTTCAGGGATTGCTGAGAAGCGGGGTTCTGGCAGCGGCAACCGGCGCTCCTGTCAGAATAGGGTTTAATGAGGCAAGGGAAGGCAGTAGAATATTTTATACGCACAGGGTTAAGGGCGGTAAGGATATACATGCAGTGGACAGGTATCTGAAGATAGCAAAATTTTTTGGATGCGATGCCTCTGATGTGAAATTCCCATTTCCCCTGTCTTTTAGCTCTCAGCTCTCAGCCATTTCGCCTCAGGCGGGCAGCTTTCAACTTCCAAAGGAATATGCTGTGTTTGTCCCGGGTGCAAGATGGCGAACCAAGAGATGGCCTTCTGAGAGATTCGGAGAGCTTGCGTCAATATTGCCGGTAAAGACTCTTGTCGTCGGCGGAAAATCAGATATTGATATATCAAACAGGGTTGCAGCAGGCTCTAAAGGCAATGCCATGTCTGTTGCGGGCATGACAAGCATTAAAGAGCTGGTAGATTTAATGAGAAAGGCTAAGTTTGTTGTAAGCAATGATTCAGGCCCCATGCATATAGCCGCAGCCCTTGGCGTGCCTGTTTTTGCGATATTCGGCCCTACGAATCCTTTAAGGACAGGGCCTTACGGCAAAGGGCATACAATAATCAGAAAAGAACTTAAATGCTCGCCATGCTACAAAAAGACCTGTAAGGATGTCAGGTGCATGGATATTATAGATGTCAGCGAGGTTGCAGGGATCATCATGCAGTCATGCAAAGAAGCATCAAAATTATAGCCACTTATTAAGGGATTGTTTTATAATGAGCTATAAAGCGTTGAGGAGGTGATTTATATGGCAGGCGTTAAACAGCAGGTTATTCAGATGATTCAAGCTCTGCCTGAAGAGGTCTCGGTTGATGACATTATGGCAGAGTTATTTTTTAAGTTACAGGTAGATGCAGGTTTGAGAGAATTGGATGAGGGGAAAGGCATACCTCATGAAGAAATCGAAAAACGGATGTCGAAATGGCTCACAGCATAAAATGGTCTCCGAGGGCGGCTTCTCACTTTGAGGGCATTTGTGACTATATCGCAAAAGATTCAAAGCGTTATGCTGCTCTTTTCGCCAAGAAAGTCCTTTTAATCGTTAAATCTATCCCGCAATTCCCGAAGTCAGGCCGTGTTGTTCCTGAATATAATGATGAGAACCTGAGAGAAAAGCTCTATGAAAATTATAGAATTGTTTATCGCATCAAAGAAGAAGTTATTGAAATAGTTGCTATATGTCATGGGTCAAGACTTTTAGAAAATGTTTTGTAATCGTGCAAAATGAGTTTTAAATGTGATAACGCAAAAAAGGTTGTTGACTTTTTCCTTGATTTCAGTTAAAAAATAAGCCTGAAATTCTAATTAGGAGGGGATTTATGAAGCTTGGCATACATGTAAATAGCGATAAGCATCTGGAACATGTAATTGGCATTACAAAAGCGGCTGTTTCAAAAGGGCATGAGGTGGTTATATTTACCATGTCTGACGGGGAAAAGCTGCTCGAGAAACCTTCTTTCACGGATCTATGCAATATGCAGGGTGTATCTATGAGCTTTTGTGACCATAATGCAACACACATGGGGATTAACAAAGCGGGTGTCCCCAAGAAGATTGTATGCGGAAGCCAGTTTAATAATGCAACAATGGTTCATGAAGTTGACAGGGTAATAGTACTTTAAAGAAGAAAATCGGGTTGAGGTTAAGGTTAAGATTTTTTCTCAACCTCAGCCTTAACCTTAATACTAACAAGGAGGAATAGGATGAAGATTGTACATATACTTAATGACGGGCCGACAAAATTATCAGACCAGGTAATAAGTGTTCAGTCAAAGGACAATCAGGTAAAGATTGTTGACCTTTCTAAAAAAGCAGCATCGTATGAAAGCATTGTAGATGATATTTTTTCGCATGACAGAGTTATATCCTGGTAAAGGGAGGTGTTTTAACGCTTAGGATTCGGAATGAAAAAATTCAGACTTAACAAGAGGAGGGTATTTTAATGAAAAGGTTTCAAGTGATTCTTTTTGCATTGGTTCTCTCTATGATACTGGCAGTATCTGCTGTTTATGCGGCAGACGATATGGCGGCAAAGCTTAATGGGACACTTTCAAAGGCAACTGCAGAAAAATTCTGGCAGGTCAGCGCTGATGATGTCCTGGCAATGATTAACGCGAAAAAGACTGATTTTCTGGTTGTTGATGCAAGGCCGGATCCCAATATGTTCAAGGCAGGACATATCCCCGGAGCGATTCATATGCCTGTTCAGGATATGCTGAAACCGGAAAGCCTGAAGAAACTTCCAAAGGACAAGAAGATAATTATCGTATGCGTTACAGGGCAGACACAGAATCTCCCTATTGTTTCATTAAGGGCAATGGGATATAATGCACTCACAATGAAGTTCGGTATGGCCGCATGGGACAAAAATTCTATAGGCGTTAAATTCATGAAGGAAGCTTTGCAGGGAGCTGAGACAAAGAACTATCCTTTACAGAAATAGCTGCAGCAGATTACAAATAGCAGATAATTTTTTTTTAAGGGGCGTCGCAGACGCCCCTTAAAGTCTGTATGAGCGCTAATGGGCAATATTTTAAAATGGTTTAAGAAAAATGACTATGTGCTGATTTTTTCTCTGCTTGCACTCCTTGTTTATATTGTCTTATTTGTTTCAAGGTCTCTGGATGACAACCGCCTTACAAGCTGGCACTGGGCCTTTACAGATACAAACGCAGCACGGGTCTCTTTCATTCTCATGCCCGGGCTTATATCTGCTTACATATTTTCAAGGGTCAAATTGATAGAACGCTATCCGGCTGTCTGCCTCTTTGTAGCTTCGTATTTAATTGCGGCCTTATTCTGGCGGGAACCTGAGGTAATCATGGATGCATCGAGGTATTTTACCCAGGCGAAGCATCTTGAAATTTATGGCATTGGATATTTCTTCAGGGAATGGGGCAGGGATATTATGGCGTGGACTGATATGCAGCTGGTCCCTTTTCTTTACGGCCTGATATTTAAATTTTTTGGAGAGGCCAGGCTTTATATCCAGATATTCACAACATTTCTTTTTTCCATGACAGTTGTGCTTACTTACATGATCGGAAAAATACTTTGGGGCGAAGATACAGGGTTATACGGAGGGATGCTCCTTCTCGGGATTCCATACCTGTTTGTTCAGGTCCCGCTTATGCTTGTTGATGTTCCAACAATGTTTTTTCTCACGCTCGCGATTTTTACTTTTATCATGGCGCTAAAACGCGGAGGTTTATGGATACTGTTTTCATCACTTGCCGTATTTCTTGCTTTCTACTCAAAGTATTCGGCCTGGATGATGCTTTCTGTTTTGGGTGTTGTGTTTGTGGTTTATTTGCTTCCTCAAAGCCGTCAGCTGTCAGCTGTCAGCTGTCAGCCACAAAAACCCAGAACCTATGTTTATAGGGGTTATGTAACTTTTTTAATTGCGGCGGTATTAATAGGGATTGTTTTTTTATGGAAGCATGAAGTTTTTTTAGAGCAGATAAGGCTCCTGATGGCTTATCAGAATCAGGGGCTGAAAAGGTGGGGTGAAAG
>JACRGY010000117.1 GCA_016212165.1 Nitrospirota bacterium | reverse complement strand
CTTTACTTATAAAATTCTTTATTCTCTCTATATCCAGAGTCTTTCTCTCATTTATGTATCTGATATAGAGTTCTGCAAGATCTATTTTTTCAATGTTCTCCGGTTTCACCGATTCCAAAACTGCATGCTCTTTCATCATCCTGTTTGCTATTTTTTCTATCCTTGTCGTAATTTCTGTTCCCGCAGGCCCTCCGTCCGAGGGATTAAATTTGAGCCCGGCATAATTTGCAGGATTGTGTGAAGGAGTTAAGTTAATCGAGCACGCTGCGCCCAACATCTCTATCCCTGCTGAAAACTCAGGCGTGGCCGCTTCGCCTGCATACCATGTCCTTATGCCTTGTTTTTGAAGAATCCACATTACTTCCATCGCAAAATCAGGGCCGAGGAATCTGTTGTCATGCCCGACAATAACGCACCTGCTTTTCACGCCTTCAAAACCTGAAACGCCGATTGCCTGCATCACTGACTCGTCTTTGCTTTTAAGCATTTCTATAATTGCTGAAGCCACAATGCGCAGATTATTGAATGTAAAGTCCGTTCCTATCTCACCGCGCCAGCCCGATGTGCCGAATACTATTTTTGCCGGTGCGGTATTTTCTCTCGCAAACCTCTCTATAACAGAAAGCAGTCCTCTGTTTTTTGAGACATCTGCCAGTATTTCTTTCCAGCACGAAGCAGCATCCCTGAAGTCCCGAGTCATTTTCCTAAAAGCTCCTTTGCCTTATTTATGACGTTCTCTGTTGTAATCCCGAATTTTTCAAGCACTATCTCTCCCGGCGCAGATGCTCCGAAATGGTCTACTCCTATCGCAATGCCGTCTAATCCAATATACTTATGCCAGCCGTGAGTTGAACCTGCTTCTATAGCCACCCTCTTTCTGACTTGCGGCGGAAGCACTGCGTCCCTGTATTCTTTTGGCTGCCTTTCAAATAACTCCCACGAAGGCATGCTCACAACACGCACATCAATATACTCGGCATTGAGTTTTTCATATGCGGCAAGCGCAACATGAACCTCTGAACCGGTTGCTATTAAGATAATCTCCGGCATGCATGTAGAACAATCTGCGATAACATAAGCGCCCATAACCAATTCCGAAGCTGATTTGTATTTTTGCCTGTCAATCACAGGGACTTTCTGCCTTGTCAATATAAGCGCAACCGGGCCGTCCCTGTGCGCAATTGCAATCTTCCATGCCTCTACGGCCTCATTTGCATCACACGGCCTTATAACCGTGAGATTTGGCATGGCGCGCAGGCTCGCAAGATGCTCAACAGGCTGGTGAGTCGGCCCGTCCTCTCCAAGCGCTATGGAGTCATGCGTAAAGACATAGATGAGATGAAGCTTCATTAAAGCGGCAAGCCTGATGGCAGGCCTCATATAATCTGAAAATATTAAAAAAGTGCTCGAAAAAGGAATCAAGCCTCCATGAAGCGCCATCCCGTTTGATATTGCACCCATTGCATGTTCGCGCACTCCATAGGCAATGTTTGCGCCCATGTATCCCCATTCGCCTGTTGATGCGCCCTGCACCTTTTTATCCGCTGAATCAGGAAACTGGAAATTGCCTTTTCCTTTAAGCTCGGTGTTTGTTGAAGGATTCAAGTCAGCAGAGCCGCCTATCAAAGAAGGGATATGATTCGCTATTGCATTCATTGTCTGCCCTGAAGCAGCGCGTGTAGCAATGCCCTTCGGGTCAGGAGGGAAAACTGGAATGTCCTTATCCCATGTATCAGGGAATTTAAAGTTCATCACATTATTCCATTCAGATACGAGTTCAGGATATGTTTTCCTATATGAATAAAATTTCTCCTTCCATTCTGATTCAAGCCTTGCGCCTATATCTATTGCTTTTCTGAATTGTGCAAGAGCCTCTTCAGGTATATAAAATTTCGGTTCCAACGGCCAGCCGAGATTCTTCTTTGTGGCTGTGGCTTCATCAGGTCCGAGCGGAGAACCGTGCACTTCAAAGGTATCCTGTTTATGAGGGCTGCCGTATCCTATATGTGTCCTTACTGAAATTAATGACGGGCGTTCTGTTTCTTCCTGTGCGTTTTTTATTGCCCTTGAAACAGCCTCTATGTCATTTCCGTCTTCAACATTCTGAACATGCCATCCGTATGCCTCGAACCTCTTGCACACATCCTCGGTGAAGGTAAGTTTTGTCTCTCCTGAGAGGGAGATGTGGTTATTGTCATAGAGGTATATCAGCTTCCCCAGCTTAAAGTGCCCTGCAAGTGATGCTGCTTCTGAGGCAATTCCCTCCATCAGATCTCCGTCGCTCACTATTGCGTATGTGAAGTGATTCACTATCTCATGCCCGGGCTTATTAAACTTCGCCGCAAAAAATCTCTCGGCAATCGCCATTCCAACAGCCATTCCGAACCCCTGCCCCAATGGGCCTGTTGTGCATTCAACTCCAGGCGTATCTCCATATTCGATATGACCTGGCGTCTTGCTTCCCCATTGCCTGAATCTCTTGATTTCTTCTATGGACAAATCGTATCCGGTTAAATGTAGAAGCGAATAAAGAAGGGCGGAACCGTGGCCCGCGGAAAGTACAAACCTGTCCCTGCCATGCCATTTCGGATTTTCAGGATTATGTTTAAGAAACCTTGTCCAGAGAACATACGCCATAGGAGCCGCGCCCATCGGCATTCCGGGATGCCCTGAATTTGCCTCCTCCACCATATCAACAGAAAGCATCCTGATAGTGTTTATGCAGAGCGTATGAACGTTCATTCTTCCTTCCTAACTATTCATATTAGCAGATTACCGATTAAAAAATGAAAGTTAAAAGACCGAAAAGACTTAGTATTTTAACTTTTTTCTGAGGGTCAGACGGTTTATCCCGAGTATTCTCGCGGCTTCTGACTGGTTTTCCTTCGTGTACGACAGAATATAATTGAGCAACGGTTTATCCAATTCGCCATGTATTTTCTCGTAGATATTCTTTTCCTTATTTTCTACAGCTTCCTTAAGCAAGGGGATGACGGCTGATGCCAGCGCTTCTGAAATTGTTTTTCTTTCCTTTGAAGGCTGTCTTTCGCCAATATCCTTAAGCTCATGCGTCGTGAGATAATCTGTCTTGCTCAGCGCAATGGCAGAACGTATCACATTCTCAAGCTCACGTATATTCCCGGGCCAGTCATAAGCAGACACCTTTTTAAAAAATGCCTTTGTGATGCCAATGATCTGTCTCGGCGCAGTATGCCTGTAACGGTTAATAAAGAATTGGAGAAGAGAAAGAATATCTTCCTTACGGTCGCGCAAAGGCGGAATATGTATTGTAGTAACGCGTAACCTGTAATATAAATCCTCTCTGAATTTCCTTTCCTTAACCATTGCCGACAGATCCCTGTTTGTTGCAGAAATCACCCGCACATTTACCTGAATCTCTTTTGTGCTTCCCAGTGGATAAAAGGTCTG
>JACRGY010000119.1 GCA_016212165.1 Nitrospirota bacterium | reverse complement strand
TATATAGCCACAAGCCTAAATAACATTGGTACAGTTTATTATTCACGCGGGCAGTATGAGAAGGCTCTTTCTTACTATGAGGAGTCACTGAAGATAGACAGAGAACTCCATATCCCAAAGGACATAGCCGCAAGCCTCAACAACATTGGTAATGTTTATGTCTCCCTCGGACAGCATGAAAAAGCACTCTCTTACTTTGATGAGTCATTGAAGATAAAGAGACAATTCAATATCCCACAGGATATAGCCTTAAGCCTCGACAACATCGGTGTGCTTTACCTTACCCTTAAGGACTACAAAAAAACAGAGGAGCTTTTTAAAGAGGCAGAAAAAGAATTTGCAAAGACAGGATACGAGCGTGGAAACCAAGGTCTGGTTGAGCTTTACATTGCAACAGGAAGGCATGATGATGCATTGAAGCTACTTAAAGAGATGACACCTCGATGGAATATCGATGATATATACCGCATTCAGTATCACACTCAGTATGGTCTTGCATTAAAGGGAAATGGAAGTTTGAAAGAGGCATCGGAAGAGTTTCTTAAAGCAGTATCTATAACAGAGGAGATGAGGCAGAAGGTAAAAGGAGAAAAGACAGGATTTTTGGGAGCAGGTGGTGCAGTTAGCAGAATCAGGGCATATAGGGGGCTTTTTTCTGCACTTGCCGAAAGGGCAATAAATCCCTCCTCACCCCCCTTTAATAAAGGGGGGAATTTAGGGAGTCCCCCTTTGGCAAAGGGGGATATTGGGGGATTTTCAATAGATGAGGAATTTGCACCTTACGGGAAGGATATTGCATCAGCCTCATTTTACTTTGCAGAGTCCACAAAGGCGAGGACACTGCTTGAGGCAATGGCTGAATCTGCAAAAAAGAGTCAGAGGGTTGAACTCCCAGAGGAAATAAGGGAAAAGGAGCAGTCTATCTTAAACCAGCTTTCTGCAATAGAAAACCAGTGGGATGATGCGTATAAAAGAGGAGAGGATGTTTTAAAAAGGCTAAAAGAGAGAAAGGATGGGCTTAATGCTGAACTTAATAGCTTGATAACTGAGTTAAGACAAAAGTATCCCCGATATGCTGCATTAAATTATCCAAAACCTATCCCGCCAGAGGAACTGCCTCTTAAAGATGATGAGGTTCTGCTTGAGTATGCTATTGGTGATGATGCGGCGTATCTGTTTGTTGTCCGTAAAGGCGGAGTAAAAAAACTTATAAAGATACTTCTTTCAAAAGAGGAGCTTGAGTCAAAGGTTAAGGTTTTTATAGAACCAATGAATACAAAACAGATTGAGAGGTTTTCTGTAAAAGAGGCGAAGGGGCTTTATGAGATATTGCTTGCGGAGGCGATGAAGGAGGTAACACCCTCTCCTCAATCCCCTCCCATCAAGGGAGGGGAAGTTGCTTCTTCTCAGGGTAATGGGAACTTTTCAGATAAAAAAATAATCATTGTGCCAGATGGGATACTTGGATTGCTACCCTTTGAGTTGCTTGTGATCCCTGACAGAAACATTCAGAGACAAGTTAAGGAAGGGAAGGATTATAAGGACAGTCTCTATGTTGGAGATAGATACCAAATAAGCTACTATCAATCAGCAACAGTCCTCGCACTTCAGAGGAATTTGAAGGAGAGGAAAACAGAAAGCTCTCTTTTTGCATTAGGCAATCCTATATACAGCACAGCAAGGAAGACCCTCGCTATCTTGCATGGAAGGAATCGGTTCGACAGGCTCACGATGAAAAGCCTCTGAAAGTTGCGAATCTGGATAAATACTCCTTCAGAGACCTTGCAATAGAGGCAAAATGGGGTAAGACCACAGAGGCTGATACTACAGGTAAAATGATAGAATTTAGACCTTTACCTGAGACAGAGATTGAGGTTAAGGAAATCGCAAAGAAAATGGATGTATTACCAGAGCCTCCTGATGTCCTCCTTTCAGTTGCGGCAAATGAAACAGAATTAAAAAAGACAGGGCTTGAAAGATACAAATATATTCATTTTGCCACACATGCCTCTCTGCCGGGGATGATTCAGGGAATCAATGAGCCGTTTATACTGCTTGGTCAGGTGGAAAATGAAAATAAGGATGATGGATTTTTAACAT
>JACRGY010000118.1 GCA_016212165.1 Nitrospirota bacterium | reverse complement strand
TTGGTTATAGCATTGCCGAAACGGTCTATGTATATGACTTCTCCTTCTACAGCCTTTTCTTCAGGTCTTGACGCAGACGGGAAATGCAGGGTTACATAATCGGTAATTGCTTCTCCGAAGTTTGCTGACTCTATGCCTTTTGTGAGCCATGCAGCAGCCGGGGAAAATATATCCCTGCCGTGAAATGTCGGGCCTTTGTAGGGCATAAAATAATGCTCTGATGTAAGATGAATTACCTTAAGTGTTTCATTTTTTGAGTTGTATATCAGAGAGAACACGCCATTATCAGGGCCTATGAAATAAGCATGGTCTGTTATGACAAGTATAGGCCGCCTGCTTGAACCGACGCCGGGGTCCACAACCACGACATGAACTGTTTTAAGCGGGAAGAAACTGTGGCTCATGCCGATTGTAAGCGCAGCCTCTTTTATATTATGCGGGCTTATGCCGTGTGTAATATCTACTACCTTAGCCAGAGGGTTGATTGTTAAAATTACGCCTTTCATTATCCCTACAAACGGGTCTTTATAACCGAAGTCGGATGTAAGGGTTATGATGGGATTATTCTGCACCTGATGCCTCCTGCCGTATCTTTATTCCCCCTGTAAGTTCTTTTACATCGGTTAAGCTGTTCTCTGCCATAAAGGATTCTATCCCGTTAATTATATCAATGGTTGCGGACGGATTTATAAAATTTGCAGTTCCGACTGCGACCGCTGCTGCGCCTGCAAGCATGAATTCTACGGCGTCTGAGGAGTTCATTATTCCGCCCATGCCGATAATCGGTATTTTAACTGCCCTGAATGTCTCATAGACCATTCTTACGGCGATGGGTTTTATCGCCGGCCCTGACAGCCCGCCTGTTATATTTCCGAGTCTTGGCCTCTTTGTTTTTATATCAATAGCCATTCCCGTAATGGTGTTTATCAGAGAAACAGCATCAGCCCCTGCATCTTCTGCCACCTTTGCCATAAGTGCGATGTCGGTTACATTAGGTGAGAGCTTTACAATAAGAGTGAGATCTGTCACCTTCCGAACTGCGCTGACAATCTCAAAAGTCCCCTTTGGGTCTGTACCGAAAATACGCCAGTTAGCTTCTTTATTAGGACATGATATATTCATCTCAAGTCCGTGTATTCCATCCACAGCGCTTAATCTCTCTGCTGCTTTTGCATATTCGTCAATGGAATCACCAAAAAAATTAACTATTACAGATGTATCAAATTGTCTTAGAAAAGAAAGTTTTTCTCTTATAAAATTTTCTATGCCTATGTTCTGAAGTCCAATAGCATTGAGCATCCCTGCAGGCGTTTCCACGACACGAGGCGGGGGATTACCTTCTCTGGGTAAAAGAGAGAGCCCTTTGACAACAATTGCTCCGAGCTTGTTGAGGTCAATAAATTCAGAATATTCCTCGCCGTAACCGAAGGTCCCTGATGCGGTCATGACAGGGATTTTTAGTTTCAGCTTTCCTATGTTTTCAGTTAAATCCATACAATCTCCTCTGCCGAAAAGACAGGCCCTTCTTTACATACCCTTTTATAACCTTTCTTTGTTTTTACCGTGCATCCCAGACATGCGCCGACACCGCATGCCATATTTTCTTCCATAGAGATATAGCCTTTGATTTCATTTTCTGCGGCGAATTTAGAGACAGCCTCAAGCATCGGCGATGGGCCGCAGGCGTAAAGCAAAAAGTTGGAAGTTGAAAGTTTAGGGTTAGAAGTTAAGAAAACATTCAAAGCATCTATAACCGTGCCTTTCCTGCCTTCGGAGCCGTCATCAGTGCTGATTATCAATTCCTTTTTGACAAGTCCTTTTAATTCGTTAAGCATGAGCAGCTCATCGCTTGTCCTTGCCCCGTAGAAAAAATGGATATTCCCTGAAAGTTTCTCTGCAAGAGGAAAAAGCGATGCAATCCCTATACCTCCTGCAATGAGAACAGGAGTAAGGTTTCTGCCGGGGATGGGATAGCCATTGCCTAAGGGCCCGAGCAAGGTTACAGTGTCTCCCTTTTTCATCTCTTTCATCCTTTCAGTCCCTTTGCCTTTGATTCTGTAGAGAAACTGCAGTTCGCCTGATGCTTCTCTGAAGATACTGAAGGGACGCTTGAGTAATGGGTCATAGGAAAAATCAGTTCCAATCATATAAAACTGGCCCGGAAGCGGATGCTGCTGAATATTATCA
>JACRGY010000114.1 GCA_016212165.1 Nitrospirota bacterium | reverse complement strand
TCAGGTGTCTGAGGATTTTGTTTGTGAACAGGGGCGGATTTGAAAGGTTCAAGATGGCCTGCGTATGCATTTAAAGAGAAAAAGAAAATAACTATAGGAAGAATTAACCATAGAAGGTTTGGCATAGCATTCTCGCTCATTCTCGCTTCGCTCCGAGGCTTTTGCCTCTTTATCTCTATATAAAATTTATTGACTATCGGCAAAAAAAACCGCTCAAATGCCATACCAAACCTTCTGAGCGAAAATACTACATCAGGCCTTTTATTATTTCTTAACATTTCTCAATTCCTCCTCTATAATCTTCTTCAAATATTCATACGGCCTGTTGCCAATGACCTTTCTGCCGTTAATGAAATATGTCGGTGTATTGTACAGGTCAAGGTCAACGGCAAGCCTCTTGTCTCTTTCTATAAGTTCAGAGTGTTTCATCTTATCAATAGAATCAGTGAATGCCTTAATGTCCAGCCCCAGCTCTTTTGCGTATTTTATGAGGCTGTCCCTGTCAAGCTGAGGGGATTTTTTTATGAGCATATCGTGCATCTCCCAGTATTTGCCCTGGTCTCCGGCAGCAAGCGCTGCCTCAGCTGCTATATGCGAGTAGTCCCTGTATTTGTAAGGATAATTCTTAATGATGAGCCTTATCCTGCCCTTGTAGTTATTAATTAATTTTTTGACGGTCGGACCGGCCGCCACGCAGTGAGGTCATTGAAAATCAAGAAACTCTATGATGGTGACAGGGGCATTTTTGGGGCCAAGCTGCGGGGAATTTTCAATAGGGACATTAAAAAGCTTCTCATCTGAAAATGCCGGAGATGATAATAGCAGGAAAAAAATTGCCAGGCCTATTTTTTTCTTCATAGACTCTCCCTATCAAAGTAAAAAGCGGGATATTTAATATCCCGCTTTTGTTATAAATGATTTCAGTGCTGGGCTTCTGCCTCCGGGAAAACCCGCAAATATTTAACTGAAAGTTTAAACCCGAAGATAGCAAAAGATATAAAGGCAAGTGTTACCACAAATTCCATCCATGTAGGGAAATAACTTGCCCCTCTGGCGCTGGCGTCTCTGTATAGGCCAAAGATGGCAACATTAAGCCGGTTTAGCAGGACCCCTGAAATTACCAGTATATTGATTAAAAAAATGCTCTTGATATTTTCCCGTGCATCTTTCATCAATAGCAGGAAAAGCGGGATAATAACGCCAATTATCATCTCCAGGAGATACATGTTTGCTTCCATGCTTCCGTTAAATGAGGCGCTTATGCCGGGACCTTTTGCTAAAAACCACAGTTTCATTGCCAGATAAATTATTGTGGCAATCAGCGTCCCTCTTGCCAGTCCTGAAATAATTCCAATATTAATCTCATGTTTGAAGGCCTTACCGCTTATAATGGTTTCAAGGCTGACCATGGAAAGCCCCATCATAATTGCAGAGGCAAGGAAGAGAGTCGGCAGTTGAGAGTTGTACCAGAACGATGATAACTTTTTCGGCACGATCAGATAGACTGCTCCAAGTGATGACTGGTGCAGCAGTGAAAGCAGCACCCCGAAAAGCACAACAGGTACCAGGATTTTATGGATGACATTTGCAGCCCATTCCATCCTGAGTTTTTCAAAAAACATTGGACTGGACTCAGTTGCAAGCGTTGAGGTATAGAGAACGACATGTATTGCCACAACCCACATGATTGAATGTATCTGCCACATGACAATCGGGTGCCAGATGCGGTAAGGAACGCCGATGTCAAGCGATATGGCTATAGCGGCCAGCAGATACCCGAAAAAAGCATTCAGAATAGCAGCCCTTGCAATGGGTTTATATTTCTTCATGTTTAATATGTATACTGCGCCTGCGACAAGAAACCCTCCGGCAGCCATGGCCACGCCGCCAAGCACATCAAGGCCTATCCAGAGGCCCCACGGGAACCGGTCATTCAGGTTGGTTACAGCGCCAAGTCCTGCCATAAGACGGTAGATTATAATCACAAGGCCTGCTGCCATAAAAAGAAGCAAAAGCAGGGTTGTCGGCGTCCACATTTTTATTTCATGTTGTGATTTCATACCTATTCCTCCTTATCCATATTTTTGTTGCGCCGGGTAATGGCCCAGGCAACTGCTCCTGCAGCCAGGACAACGCCAATCACAGCAGGAATTTTTCTGATGTACGCCCATGTCAGGTCAGGAAGCTCTTGCTTTGGAATATCCATGTTGAAGCCGAGGGTTTCAAACGGCACTCCGGATATATACATCCATGAAGTCCCCCCTGCCTCATCTTTTCCATAGATGTGATTAACATATTTGCCGGGATTTTTAGTGATGCGGTTGTTCGCCTCTTTCAGGACATCATTGTATTCGCCATAGAACATAGTATTTGTAGGGCAGACCTTTACGCATGCCGGAACAATGTCAGCATTGACCCTGTCGGAACAGAATGTGCATTTCCGGACCCAGGGCAGGGCCTTTTCCCATTCGTACTTCGGGATATAGAACGGACAGGCGAGCATGCAGTAACGGCAGCCGATGCAACGGCTGAAGTCATAGGTCACAGGCCCTTCCTTTGTCTTTTTTAATGCAGCAACAGGACAGACAGATGCGCATGCCGGGTTTTTGCAGTGAAGGCACTGGTTCTTTACAAAGCTCCAGACCGGCGCCCCATTTACTTCCTGCTCAACGTATCGTATGTGGGTAAAACATTCTGAATTCAGTTCCTTGGGGTTAGTGAAGTTTCCGTTCATTGTGGTCTTTTTCACGGAGCGTTCGTTCCATTCTTTACAGGCGATCTGGCAGCCCCTGCATCCGATACAGTGAGTTAAATCTATTAATACTGATTTTGCCATATCTCCTCCTATATCTTTTCGACATTGACCATAAAGGCCTTTGTCTCTGGTATCATTGTGTTTGCATCGCCTATGGTTGGGGTCAGAAGATTGGCGCTGTCCCCTCCGCTTCCGTCCTCAGGGTACTGCCATCCAAAACACCATGGCAGGCCTACCTGGTGAACTGTGCTTCCCGCGACCTTAAAGGGTTTAAACCTTTTTGTTACAACTGCGATTGCCCATACCTCGCCGCGGGCGGATTTGACGCGGACCTTATCGCCTGATTTTATTTTTTTCTCATTTGCAAGCTCCTCGCTGATTTCAACAAACTGCTGCGGCATCATCTCAAGCAGCCATGGTTGATGTCTTGTCATGACGCCTGTCTGCCAATGCTCTGATACGCGATAGGTTGTAGCAACAAATGGGAATCTTATATCGCAGGATATAAATATATCTTCAGGCGATCCTTTCCCCTTGTCATAAAAGAGTTTTATTGTAGGATTGATCCTCTGTTTGGACATGACATTTTCCTGCAAAGGACATTCAAGAGCCTCATAGTGTTCAGGTAACGGGCCGTCTGCAAGGCCGGGACCGAATATAGCGCCCATTCCGTCAGCCCTCATGATAAACGGGTATTTGCCCTTTTCATCCGCCATAGGAGGCGCAGGCCCGTCAGGCACATCTCCGTCCCATCCCGGAGCTGGCTTTTTTGTCTTTGGGTCCAGTTTATTGGGGTTCCATTTTATAACTGCTCTCTTTGGGTCCCATGGCCTTCCCTGAGGGTCAACAGACGCACGGTTGTAAATTATTCTCCTGTTTACAGGCCAGGCCCAGGCCCATTCAGGATAGAGGCCAAGACCGGTCGTATCTGTTTTTTTCCTCCGTGCCATCATATTAATCACTTTGTCTTCTTTTTGAGTATAGCTCTGGCTGTATATCCAGTTTCCGCAGGATGTTGTGCCGTCTGCCTGAAGCGTAACAAATGATGCGCAGAGTTCTCCTTTTTTCGCGAGCTGCTTCGGAGGCGTGGCCTTATTGTCAAAAAGGTCTTCAAGATAATATCCATTAATCTCTTTTGCAACCTGGTGAATGTTAATCTCTTTAACCTTGCCGTCATCACCTTTTTTGCCATAGTTCCATGTCAGGTTCATTATCGGAGCAGTGAACTTGCTGCCTTTTGTCTTGTACAGTTTTTTTACCCTGAAATACAGTTCATTCATTATTTCCGAATCAGGTTTTGATTCTCCTATGGGAGGGATGGCCCTGGTTCTCCACTGCGCAAGGCGGCTGCTGTTTGTTATGCTTCCTTCTTTTTCAACTGAGGACGCTGCAGGGAGCATAAAAACCTCTGTCTGGATTTCAGCGGGGTTTGTGCCAGGCGCTCTCCAGAAAGAGCCTGTCTCGTTGTCAAACAGGTTTACATTCACCATCCATTTAAGTTTTGCAAGAGCCTTTCTTACTTTTCCGGCATTGGCTCCGGAACAGGCAGGGTTTTGTCCCCATGCAAAGAAACCTTCGAACTTGCCTTTGAACATCTGGTCAAAGAGCATGAGCCATGAGGCGTTCATTCCTTCATCAAGTTTTGGAAGCCATGCATAACCGAAGTCATTATCCTTTGTGGCATTGTTCCCATAAATTGCCTTCAGATAGCTTGTTATATATTTGGGCCTGTTTCCCCACCAGTTAACGCTTTTGGGGTCTTTTGTCTTTGGTGTAAGTTTCTCGATGTATGTCTTAAGGTCAACGACCGAGGCTGTCGGAACAGGAAGATAGCCCGGGAGAATATGGAACAGGAGTCCATGGTCTGTTGAACCCTGGACATTAGACTCGCCTCTAAGAGCATTGATGCCCACGCCTGCAATACCAATATTGCCGAGGAGAAGCTGAATTACGGACATCGCCCTGATATTCTGAGTGCCTACCGTATGCTGTGTCCAGCCCATTGCGTAAAGCTCTGTGCCTGCCCTGTTCGGTTTTCCCGTAGAGGCATATGTCTTATATACCTCAAGGAGTTTCTCCTTTGGCGTTCCTGTTATGCTGGATACTGTATCGAGTTTATATCTGGAGTAATGTTTTTTGAGAAGCTGAAATACACAGTTTTTGTCTTTTAATGAAAGGTCTTTTTTGGGAATCCCTTTTTCATCCATCTGATATGACCATGTTTTCTTGTCATACTTTCTTGTTTTATCATCATATCCCGAGAAAAGGCCTTTGAGTTCACCCGGGCCTTTGTATTCCGGATTTACAAGGAAGGCAGCATTGGTGTAATTGACCACATAATCCTTGAAGTATAGGTGGTTGTCTAAAATGTATTTGATCATTCCACCCAGAAAAGCTATGTCTGTGCCTGAACGCATTGGCGCATATATGTCCGATTTTGCAGCTGTCCTTGTAAAACGCGGGTCTACGACTATGAGTTTTGCGCCTTTTTCTTGCGCCCTTAGAACCCATTTCATCGAGATGGGATGATTTTCAGCGGGGTTTGCGCCCATTACAAGAATTACGTCTGCATTTTTAATATCAATCCAGTTATTTGTCATTGCACCGCGACCAAACGACTCTGCCAGAGCCGCTACAGTTGCGGAGTGTCATATTCGGGCCTGATGCTCTATATAGACAAGCCCCCATGAGCGCAGAAGTTTTTGAAGCATGTAACATTCTTCATTATCAAGAGCTGCGCTTCCTACATGGGCAATGCTGTCTGTCCTGTTGACGACAAATTCTTTTTCAACTTCTTTTTCGGTGCCGTCCGGCTGTTTTTCTTTTATCTTTGATTTGGAATGTATCTTGAATGTCCTGTCCCGTGTATCTTTTATCCTTTTGGAAATCTCATCAAGCGCCCAGTCCCATTCAACGTCTTTCCATTCCTTTGCGCCTGGAGCGCGGTATTTTGGTTTTGTCAGCCTGAGGGGATTGTTTATTACCTGATATAATGATGCGCCTTTGGAGCAGAGGGTGCCTTCATTGGTGGGATGCTCGGGGTCGCCCTCTGTATTAATAACCTTCCCATCCTTTGTGTGGACGATAATACCGCAGCCAACAGAACAGTAAGGGCATATTGAATTTGTAACGGTTGCCCCTTTTATTTTTAGTTCCTGTTCTTTTGCCAGCGCTTCTTCAGGAGAAAGGCTGGCGCCGATTGCCCCGGCAACCGCTGTTCCTCCGGTAAGCTTTAAGAAGTCTCTCCTTGATAAACTCATAGGACACCTCCAGCTTTTTAATTTTTTAGGACATTTTCGTTAGTATAACTCCTTTGATTTTTTTATAGGTCAATTTATTGTTTAAATAACTAACAAAAAAATTTTAGGTCAAAATGAATATATTGTCAAGCTTTTTATCCACTTGCTCCAGCACATAAAAAAGTGCATGGCATAAATTTTGATTTGCATATAATTTTGCAGTATGCAATATGATGTGCAGTCCGTACAGGACTATGCTTATAGGATGGTAAAGAGCATAATTATTGGCTATAATTAAAAAATCAGGGAGAGGGGGGGCGTCACATGAAAATATTTCTTAGCATGGTTGCATGTATAATGCTCACAGGGTTGTTGAATGAATCAGTAAACGCTGAGGTAAAGGTTATTGAAGCAGTCTCAAGTTATATCATCGGGGATAATGACAGCAAGATTGATGCACGGCGTATTGCAATGCAGGAGGCTAAGAGGAAATCACTTGAAATGGCAGGAACGTATCTTGAAAGTCTGACCGAGGTTAGAAATATGGCATTGAGTAGGGATGAGGTGAGGGCATACTCAGCCGGGATATTAGAGACAGAGATAGTCTCTGAAGATATGAAAGGCACGGCAGAGCGCCCGGAGATTTTTATAAAAGTAAAATGCAGAATAGACACAAGTACTTTAACGGAGCAGATTAATAATTTAAAAAAGAATGAAGATATGAAAGAACAGCTTGAGGCAACTCTTAAAGAAAATGAATCATTAAAAAGAGAAAGAGATGAGCTTGTAAATAATCTTTCTTCTGAGAAAGACAAATCAAAGGCTGAGAATATCAGAAAAAAGCTGGATAAAGTTTTATTAAAGGAAGAGTCTAATGATGATATAAGAAAGGTCTGGGGAAATCTTGCATCGAAGATTGATTTCCGTGATTTGAAGGATATAAGGGGAATAAGTCAAAAAGAAATGAGCGATATTGAGGTTATTCTCAAAAAGGCGATTCAGAACAGTCCCGAGGACCAGAAGGCACATATGCTGCTTGCAATGATATACCAGAAAAAAGGCGATAAAACAAATGCAGAAAAAGAACTAAGGGCAGCGATAAAGTTAAATACATCCAATCCGCTTTTACACATGAAACTTGGAATACTTCTGCGAAGCGAGGCGAGGTATAAAGAGGCTCTTGATGAGTTTAATCTTGCGGATAGAACAAAGCCCAACAAGCCCGATGTGCTTTTTCAGATAGGCATGACTTATAAAGAAATGAAAGACTGCGATAATGCAGTTCCATATCTTAAAAAATTCCTGGTGAGCGTAAAAAACCGTGAAAATTTTCCGGCTAAGATGAAGCATGAGGCTATAGGAGCGATGAAAGAATGTAAGGCAGCGCCTCCCCAGAAGAGGATTAGAGAGAAACCAGTCAGGCGCAGATGAGAAAGAAAATAATTCTCATAGGCAACCCGGTTGCAGGCAGGGGAGCAGCAGGCAGGATTGCAAGGGCCGTTGACATAATTAAAAGCCGTGGATTCAATGTCCGTTTAATGCTGACCGGCAAGAAGGGCGATGCGGAATTATTTTCAAAAGAGATATCCAAAGACCAGTCCGAGATACCCGATACCCAGCCGGTTCCTTTAATAATCGCTGCAGGAGGCGATGGGACATACAACGAGGTAATTAACGGCATTGCATATAGTGACATCCCGATGGCAATACTGCCGCTTGGAACAACAAATGTACTGGCCAGAGAACTCGATATACCTGAAGTTATGGAAAAAGCGCTGGATATTGCTCTCGGAGGAAAAGTGCAAGATGTCTGCATTGGGAAGATAACTCTATCAGGATACAAGATACAAGATACAGGATACAAGATACACCCCCCTCTGTCCCCCCTT
>JACRGY010000115.1 GCA_016212165.1 Nitrospirota bacterium | reverse complement strand
GCTTTTGCGAAAATATGGGATGTGTCCCTCATTAATTCAGATTGTATCTGCGTCTTGATGTCGTTCACTTTTTAAGTTTCTCCAATATCATTTTGCCTTTGACCGTCAGGCGATATTTCTGGAGGCGGCTATTGGGCTTGTCGGGGATTGTCATTTCTATCAGCCCTTTTTGCGTTGCCGGCTGTATGTACCGGTATAAAAATGTCGGGCGATGTGCCAATCCCGTTTGTTTCATAAGCTCACTGCCGCTCAGCGTCTTTCCCTGAAGCACAGACAAGACCCTTTCGACTTGTTCGGTGACTTGTTCGGTGACTTGTTCGGTGACATCCCCGGTGACATCCGTGGTGACTTCCGTGGTGACTTGTTCGGTGACTTGTCCGGTCTTCTTAAATACAGTCACCATAAAGCCACGGCCGATCTCCCTGAATTCCGGATCAGGCAGTCCATAATTTCTGAATTCTCTGAGTATACGTTTTATGCCGGAACCATATTTCTCTATCAGCCCCACAGCCTTAAAGGCATCAGCAACCTTCTTGTTGCGGGCATTTGAAATGTAATTCCCCTTGAGCAGCTTTTCGACTGTGAGGCCTGCCGGAAGCCCTCCCGGATTGAAAAACTCTATTTTGTCATCATACACCTTCACTACTGAATCCTGTTCGCCTTTATCTCCTGATTTTATACAGCGTAATTCACGCTCTATAAGAAATCGTGTGTCTTGAGGAAGAGGCAGAGATAATAAAGAAGTGAGTTCTTTTATTTCCGTTTCCCTTGAATCTCTTTTCTTAATAACCATAAAGATTTAAACCAGCCTGTCCCCTTTATTGCTTCTTCCCGCTTGCAGGCTTTCCGCACTTTTGCGCTATCGAAAACTGGTCGCTGTCCCTATTTATTTTTATTTTTCCCAATTCAGAATGTCCTTCATCTTCACGCTATCTGCTATCCCTGGAAATCCTTTAAAGCTGAGCCGTACGTTATCTTCTTTAAACAACTTTAATATCATTTCGATCGTTTGAAGAGTTTTATCATCCGCAAGCTTTACAGCAAGCTTCCTTACATCTTTTAGCTTGTACCAAGGCTCTGTCCCATATTTAGTCGTTGGGCTTCCGATATAAGTCAGCTTGCAGTCAGTCCCCTTTTCATCCATTCTGATTTTCATTGTTTTTAAGAAGACGCTGTTAACAATATCGTCCTTCGGGAAGGAATATCCGATAGAGATAATATGATCAGCCTGGCTGAAGAAATCACCGTAATCAAAGTGAATTTTATTGATGGAAGCAGGCTTATCCTGTTTAAGTATGGATTGTATTTCCATAAACGAATTATCAAAATAGACTGGATGCTCGCAGGATGGACAGGTAAGCTCATCGGGGAGCCCTTTCTTGTAATTGCTTAATACATGGTTATACGTTCCACCACTGATAAACTTCAAGTCATCTTGAGACGGGATAGGATCAGGCGTGAATAGATTTGCTATTTGTTTGAAGTCTATTTTCCCGATGTTTTCAGGAATAATTAAAAATCCATTTTGACATCTCGGGCAAACCCTCACATTAAACAAACCATGCGGGACAAAGAGCTTCATGAGCTTAACGAGGAGTTTTGATTTCTTATCGCCTTTCGATCCGGCAGCATACGAATTCCTTGTAAACTCATTTATATGGAACGCCGCGTCTTCACTGAATGAATAAACCGCCATACCCACATGGTCACCCGATAATTTTATGCCTGCAAACGGGACACCGAAATCTATATATATTTTCCTACAAACTCCCTTTTTACTCGATGAAGATAATGATCGGTTAATTTTTTGATTAACCTTCATAGTAAGAAACGGCGCGATGGGATCCCAATTATACGTGATGTAGGCGATAGAAGATAAGTACTCCTGTCTCTGAACAGCAGTTTTCGGGTTTATTAATTTGCCTACGCCTGAAAATTGCTCCGCAATTTCGTGGTAGAACTTTTCATACTTCCCGATATCGCTTGTCTTTATATTTCTTAAGGAGTGTTTAAATAATTTATAAACGAGCAATTTATATATATTCAGTGCGCCCACAAGTCGTTTTCTGTCGCAATAATATATATTTTTTGTCGCTTTCGCTTCATCTGGAAATATTTCCTTCGTAGGTATGGAAACATTGCCAGCAATGGCGTGTTGTATCGTTGTCAAAATGTCTACTATATCAACTTCTGAATCTGAACCCGCGGTCTGTTTCAATGAATAAATAATTGATTTCAGTGAGAGAAGATCATAGGTTTGATGAAGATACTCAAGGTGATGTTCTAATGAGGGTATTTTTACACCAGAGATATGCCTTTTGAATAGCTTCTTGTAATCGTCCAATGCTTTTCTTTTAGTATCGTATGATGTTTTGATATCTTTGGCACCATCGCCATCCAATAATATGGATAGCGTCGTAATGAAATCCTTGCGCGCTTCCTTAGTAAACTTCAGCCTATGAATTTCATCGGCTATTTTTGTTAAGCGCATATCAATTGTTGTCGGCGCTTTCTTATTATCAACATCTAAGAGCAAATCAATCGCTCGATTTATATCTTGCGTAGTCGGCATGCCGAGATTTACGGACATGCCTGCACCTATGATGATCAATGTTTTGTTCTTCATGATTGCCTATTTCGCTTTTACCGCAAGCGATACATTGAGACCCCGTATTGCGTATCGGTTAATGATGATTCTATTTGGCCATCTTCAAAATTGAATACAATATTTGCCAAATGTGTATTGGACAGAAAACCGCCTTCTATTTGAGGGAGCTCTTCGGGAATCCTTCTGGATAGTTCTCGACCGACGTACTGGGCTAATGAGTATGGCAAGCCAGTATCTCGCCCACCAATCGGATGATCTAATCTTGTGGCTATTTCCGAATGCCTTCTATGAAGTTCTATGGCAATTTGGTAAGCTGTAAGAAACGGTCTGCCAAAATGATGATCCTCCTGAGGATAGACTTCTTCTCTTAAAATCGCCAAAATGCGATCTGCGACCTGCATTTCATTCCATATCGACATATATCCCTCCTACAATTCGCTCTACTTATAAATCTGATTTTACTTATACTCCGAAAGCCTGATCCATTCTCCGTTCACATCTTTTATATACCAGAACTTCCACCCGTTGACCTCGCGTTTTACAATTGACTTAGCTGCTGCCGATGGGCTCAAGAACGCCTTTCCTCCAAGTTTTATTTTCCCTTTGGGGGTTAAGAGGGCTTTATATTCTCTGCCCTTGTATGTTCTGTACAAAGATGTTTTCTTTGATACCAGACCGGCTAATGATTTGAGTTTTTTAGCTTTGCCGAGAGGCTGTTTTTTTAACTCCATTCCAAACATCTCGTCAAACTCTTCTTTCTGTTTTTGCTTAATCATCTCTTGCAATTGCTTCAATAAGGATGTGCCCCGTTGGCCGGTTCTGTACTTTTTCCTGTTGCCCTTTGGATTTGCAATTCGTATTAATAATGATTCAATTTCGCCTATGTGATCCGCTTTGCGAACAAGGTAAAAACTGAAATGAGTCCAGCTTGCGAAATGCCTGTCTTTTAGATGTTGTTTTACGCGTTCTTTGAGATCCGCAGATTTGCCGACATAGTAAAGTTCATCCTCATCATACAGGGCGTAAATGCCATGCGAATTGCCGATAAGCTCAGTTATCTGTTTATAGAAATTACGGAAGATTGATTTTGAAACGTTTTCGAGCTTTTGAACGACAAGGGATTTACTTGGACGGCTCTCTTTCTTATTACGTCTCATAAGCTCCTTTCGCTATAAAATTAATAAACTTCCTTTTCCATCGCCTTAACAACCTTCATTGTCTCAACACTCACAGTGCAAACCCTTTTTAGCAAGTCAATCACCTCGTCTTTATAGGCAGCAAAGCGATAGGTGTTAAATTTCTCGGCTATGGTAGGGTCTTTAGGCTTCTTTTCTTTGCACTGGTCGAGTATCCATTCGAGGCCGCTGCGATTGCCGAGTTTGTATTCCCAAGCCTCTTTAGGGATTCCAGTCATAGTAGTGAGTTCGTCTATTTCGATAACGCCGCTAACTTTGTCAGCTCTGAGTTTAATTTTTATCTTAGGCTTATAGGCGTATAGCGCTATAGGCTCATGCACCTCAAAGATATCTTTTGTAGCTCTTCTATGCTCTGCTTTGGTTTCACTGGCGATGACCTTCAGCGGAAACGGCTTAGCGGTTTCATATCTAATATGCAGATCCATAAGTGCTTTCCCCCATGTTGCCCATTTCCAAAAGTCTTTATAGAAAGGTATTCGCGGGAACTCTCTTTTAAGGTTCAGTTCATACTTCTTTCGATAAGCGGGATTGTGCAAAACAGCATAGACGTAATGAAAAATATTTTCCTTCTTAATCTTCCTGTCCGTGTAATGCCTGCGAAACTGCTCCATCCCCCAATCGGTGATGTTGTCCAACCGCTTGCCATGCTCGTCGTACCGGAAGAGAGGAAGGCATTGTGAATCTCCATTAAAATGTAAATCAACAAGATATTTTGAAGCAAGTATATTAAACGGCTTGTTGCTTACATTAACGGCAATTAATTGATTTTGAGAGTTGCCTTTAGGAAACAATAAAGGCGTTTGATAACGCATTTCATTTAATGCTGCGTCATAATAAATATGTTGCTTTATAAAAATTCTATATAGACACTCCCTATACTCCGATTCATCAATTTCCAGTTTCGCAGCTTTAGCGAAACGTTTCTTTAAGTCTCTTGTGTATTTAATGGCAGACACTTCACTAATATCAGCCTTCGTATTCCTATGTTTTTTCAAATCCTCACTGTACTGATTGACAAAAAATTTAATTTTTCTTTCTAAATTCTTTTTATCGAAATCATAGACCCATTCATCCCTGTTTGAAACTGTTCCAAGAGTAAACAATTTAAAGACAGCTCCTTCTGACTTTTTACCCGATTTTACATCCTTATCGCACAAAGGCAACAAATCTTCCCAGTCAGTTTCTGCAAGATTTATCCAGTTGTGTTTTTTGTCAGGGATAATATGATCAAACGGTAAATTTTGAAGTTTGTTTACACTCAGATACTCTTTCTTTTCCTCTGCTTTTGCATAATCTTTGATAGCAGTGTAATATATATTGCACCCTTGTGTTTTTTCATTCTTAACCAGAAAGTAAATCGCAATCCCAACTCTAATTTGGTCACTGAAAACATTACCGCCTTCTTGCCGCCGCTTCTCTCCACTGGTTCGCGCATCACCTTTCAAATCGACAACCCATATCTCATTAAATTCCTTCCCAACGATTTTTCTGAAACCGTCAAAAGTTCTGGCGTTAACAAAAGAATTATTGCTGACAAAAGCTACAATTCCATTTTTATCAACTCTATCAGTAGCCCATCTTAAAAAGCGTGAATACATGTCGTAGAGCTTTGTCTTTTGCGCCGTGCTGTTCTTAATATAGGTCTCTTTAATCCTCTTGTCTATATCAGGATATTCCCTATTCTTGTTATTCTCGTTTTCGTTCTTCTGATTTGCATTGTATGGCGGGTTGCCGATGATGACTGAAATCTTTTTCTGGTTTTGCCTGCGTATGCGTTCAGCGTTTTCATTGGTAACACCAAATATGCTTTCCTGCTTTTCTTTATAATCAAGAGCCTCAATATTGTCCAGTGTGTCCACAAAACAGATATTGGCAAACTCCTCGTAATTTCCAATCTTCTGCTTAAATGTGTATTCGATATTGAGGTTGGCTATGTAGTAAGGGAGTATCGCAACCTCATTGGCGTGCAGTTCATTCTTGTATTTGTAAACGAGATGCTGCTTGGGGATGTGCTCGATTATATCGCAGATAAATGTGCCTGTGCCTGTGGCAGGGTCAAGTATCTCCACATTCTTATCGGCAAGTGTCTTGCCGAAATGCTTGTGCAGAAGGAAGTCGGTGCTCTCCACCATAAACTTGACTATTTCGTTTGGAGTGTAGACCACGCCCAGGCGGTCGGCTGCCTTTGGATTATAGACCTTATAAAAGTTTTCATAAAGCACCTTCAAAAATTTCTGTTTTTCGTGATGGTCTGCAATCGCAGCGGCAGCGGCATTTATGGCGTCATAATAGTGTTCGATTGCAGCCAACAGGTTCCTTCTCTCGCTATAGGTTAAGAGAGCGCCAATCAGCTTTTCCAGCTCTGCGGCGATGGTATTATGGCGATGGAATTCAGGGTCATCAAATACCTTGTTGAATATGTCGCTTGTAAGAATGTGCTGGATCATCATTTCTCGTATGTCTGCGAGTATAATGTCCGGGTTTATTTCTTCCTTGCAAAGCTTTAGAAAATTGTCGCTCTCTTTTATAAACGCATCATTCTTTGCCCCGGCTTCTTCTATGCGCTTTCTCAAAGTCTCGATAATGGCCGGGATGTCCTGTTTAAACTTGTCTATCGCATCTTCAAACTTGTATACATCCTCGTTCTTGTAAGAGATGAAGGCCGTAATAATATCGTGCAGTTTATCGGCATCGCGGACTGAAGCCCGCATTACTTCTTCGCCGCGTTGGAACAGAACCGCTATCTGGCTGTCTTCAAAAAGCGCATTGGTAAGCGGATACCCCTTTTTAATCTTTGCGTCTATCTCGTCATCAACAACATCCTTCTCGTCCTTACTCTCCCAATAGCCAACATCCAAACCCCAAAGGTTTTTGAGAAGCCCATCAGGCTTTACCTTGTTACCCCGTGTCCCCATGCAATAGACTTCCCGCACAACTTCATAATTGTTCTTGTGCGCATATTCGTTAAGAAGCATCCAGAAATAACTTTTTATGGCATCTTCATTGTGGGACTTACCGAATTGCAGAGCACGGTCAAGGTTTGTGTAATATTGATTTATCAGGACTTTTGACATGGTTAAAATGCCCAACCAATAGGAACAGCATTCTTCCGGGTATCGCTATCGTGCAGATAGGCTTCAATGTTTTCTTTCTTATTCGCTCTTTTTGCCAATTGCAACCCCTATTTTTCCCCTCAATCTTACCCCACGCAAGCCTCAAATGACAAGAGCGGAAGTGCAGAAGCGGGCAAGCGCAATAACCTGGAGCGTACCGGCGGTGATTGAGATTAGTCTTAAAATTAGGGTAAAATCATAAACCAACCATGGGTAAGGTAATTGCCATAGACGGGCCTTCAGGCGCGGGAAAGAGCACCATTGCAAAAGAACTTGCCAGGCAGCTTGGCTTCAGCTACCTTGACACAGGCGCCCTTTACAGGGCAGTGGCCCTTGCATTAAGGGAAAAAGGAATCGAACCCGAAGACAGCGACGATAAATTAAAAGCTGTGCTGGCTTATGCACAGGTTAATTTTGCCGATGGGAAAGTCTTTCTTAACAGGAAAGATGTGTCTGAAGAAATACGGACAACCGAGATGGGACATTACTCTTCTGTTTTTTCTGCAAGGAAGGTTGTAAGGGATTTTCTTCTTGATATACAGAGAAACGCAGCCCTGAACAATAATATCGTAGCCGAAGGCAGAGATATGACAACAGTTGTTTTTCCTGATGCATGGAAAAAGTTTTATCTGGATGCATCACTCGATGAGCGGGCAAAAAGACGCTATCTCCAGTTAAAGGAAAAAGGAGCAGACATAACTGAACATGAAGCAGAAAAGGATGTTGCTGAAAGAGACACCAGAGACTCCAGCAGGGATATTGCCCCTCTCAGGAAGGCTGATGACGCTGTTCATATAGATTCATCCGTTATGACCGCAGGCGAGGTTTTGGAAAATATTCTGGAAGCCGTAAGGACCGGCCATTGACTGTAGCTTACCGGTTTACTACAACTCTGTTCTTCATACTTCTTAAGATCTTTTTCAGGCTTAAGATTATAGATGTCGAAAAGGTCCCTGAGAAAGGCGGCGTTATTGTCGTGTCAAACCATGTCAGTCATTTAGACCCGCTGGTAATAGGCGTGGCAATAAGAAAAAGGCAGTCAACTTTTATGGCAAAAAGCGGGCTTTTCAAGATACCGCTCATCGGCGCCTTTGTAAGAACATTTTCATTTCCCGTTGACAGGGATAACCCGCAGCCTTCTACAATAAAGGAGGCTGTTAAACGCCTGAAAAATGGTGAAATTATAGTGATGTTCCCTGAAGGGGGCCGCAGCAGAGACGGAAGCCTGCTCGATGCAAAAAGGGGGACCGGCATGATAGCGGCAATGTCAAAGGCAGCAATTGTTCCTGCATTTATCGAAGGCACCGACAAGGCGCTTCCCGCAGGTGCGAGGCGCATAAGGTTGTCAAGGATCAAGGTATATTTTGGAGAGCCGATTGAAATAAAGGAAACAGAGACCGGCAAGGATTTTCAGGAGAGGATAGGCAGTGATATAATGGAGGCCATAAAAAGTTTAAAGTTAAAGGTAGAAAAATAAAAATTATGAAGGTAATAATTGCCAAGACAGCAGGATTTTGTTTCGGAGTAAAAAGGGCTGTGGACATCGCCTTTGAGATGGCACGGAAAAAACAGAAGGGCATATTTACTCTCGGCCCGATAATACATAATCCGCAGCTGATAGAAGACCTCAGGGGAAAAGGCATTGCACCGATTGAGGATATAAATACGGCAGGGATAAAGGCCATTATAATCAGGACGCACGGGATACCTTTGCAGCTTATGGATAAGATATCTGCTGCCGGATATAAGATAATTGATGCAACCTGCCCGTTTGTAAAAAAGGCGCAGCATTATGCTAAACTTCTTAAGGAAGAGGGGTATCAGGTAATAATCCTCGGTGACAGGGAACATCCTGAAGTGCAGGGTTTAATGAGCTATGCAGGGAAAAATGCTGTGGTTGTTGACGGCACAGGCCCGTTGCCGAAGATAAAGCGCAACGTGGGGATAGTGGTTCAGACTACACAGCCGATAGAGGCATTAAAGAAATTATTCGGGAAGGTCATAGAGCAGGCAAAAGACGTAAAGGTATATAATACAATATGCAACTCTACTGCTCTCAGGTTAAAAGAGACAGAGGAGATGGCAAAAGGGGTGGACACCATACTTGTTGTCGGCGGCAAAAACAGTGCAAACACAACGCAGCTTGCACGGCTATGCCGGGCCCTGGCCGTCCCTACTCATCATATAGAGACAGCTGATGAAATAGTCCCTGAATGGTTTAGAGGAGTAAAAAGAGTTGGCATAACAGCAGGGGCATCAACCCCTGATTGGATAATTAAGGATGTAGTAAAAAGAGTTTCGGCTTCGGCGGCTTGCCCGGGGCGAAGAGGCAAAAGGACATAGGAGGATAAAAGGGTGATGGAACTTAAAAACAATGAGATGGAAAGACTCTATGCCGAAACCTTTCACAGCATAGAAGAGGGTTCAGTACTAAAGGGCAGGATTATAGCTGTAAAACAGGATGGAGTCATTATTGATATCGGTTATAAATCTGACGGATTTGTTCCGATAGAAGAATTTTCTCAGGAAGAGATTTCCGGGCTGCAGGAAGGCAATACAATTGAGGTATATATTGAAAGCACCAGGCACATTAACGGGATAATCACGCTCTCTAAAAAGGCAGCAACAAAACTAAAGGCATGGGATATCATCGAATCTGCATTGGAAACGGGTGTCCCTGTCGAGGGGATAATTTCAGGAAAAACAAAGGGCGGGCTTTCAGTAGATATACTTGGTGTTACAGCTTTTCTTCCCGGGTCCCAGATAGATGTAAAAATGGTCAAAGACTTTGACGGCCTTCTCAACAAAAAAATGATGTTTAAGGTGCTTAAGTTAAACAATAAAAGGTCAAATGTCATAGTTTCGCACAGGGCTATTCTTGAAGAAGAGAGGCAAAAGAAAAAGGTAGAAACACTTGAAAAACTGAGGGAAGGGGCTGTATTCAACGGCTTTGTAAAAAACATTACGGACTACGGTGTCTTTGTGGACCTTGGAGGTGTTGACGGCCTGCTTCATATATCAGATATATCCTGGGGACGCATAACCCATCCTTCAGAGTTTTTTGCAATAGGTGATGAACTCGATGTCATTGTACTCAAATATGATGAAGAGCAGAAGAGGGTAACATTGGGTTATAAACAGAAGAAGACTGACCCATGGAGCACTATAGATGAGAGGTATCCTGTCGCTAAGAAAATAAAGGGAAAAGTTGTCAGCATAACAGAGTACGGGGCTTTTGTAGAGCTTGAAGAAGGGCTCGAAGGGCTTGTTCATATATCTGAACTCGACTGGCTGCCAAAACCGAAGCACCCGTCAAAATACCTTTCGATAGGAGAGACGGTTGAGGCAGTTATTTTAAAGGTTGATAAAAATGAACGCCGCCTTTCATTGAGCATAAAACAGCTTAAACCAAGCCCGTGGGAGCTTGTTGCAGAGAAATATAAAGCCGGCCAAAAAATCACGGGCAAGGTGAGGAGTATTACAGATTTCGGCGTATTTGTCGGCCTTCCCGAAGGCGTGGACGGGTTAATACACATCTCCGATCTTTCATGGACAAAACACATCAAACATCCCTCAGAGGTCATTAAGAAAGGCCAAAAGGTTGATGCTGTTGTTCTCAGTGTGGAGACTGACAAGGAAAGGATAGCATTGGGGATGAAACAGTTGGCCGATGACCCATGGCTGAACGAAATACCAACGAGGTTCAAACTCGGGGATGAAGTAAAAAACAGGGTTTTAAGGTTGACGGATTTCGGGGTGTTTGTAGAAATAGAAGGCGAGGTTGAAGGGTTGATTTATTCCTCCGAGGTTGTAAAGACAGAAGAACCCCTGAAAGAGGGTGATATGCTGCTGGCAAGGATAATAAAGATTGACCTTGAAGAGAGGAAGATCGGCCTCAGCATGAAAAACCTTAAGGCGGAGGCAGAGTGAAAAAGGCCTGTCTCTTTATTTCAGGATTTCTTATACTGCTGATAATAGCCAGTGTGCTGTTTACCCTCTTCCAGAAAAATGTCCATATTGGAGAAAAAGTGGCAGTTGTGCGCATCGAGGGCCCGATAATGGATTCCAAAAATTCTGTTGATGAAATAAAGGAGTATATCAAAGACCCTTCAATAAAGGCTATAGTGCTCCGTGTAGACAGCCCGGGGGGCGCTGTTGCCCCCTCACAGGAGATATACGAAGAGGTTAAGAAGGCAACCTTAAAAAAGAAGGTCATTGTATCAATGGGTTCTGTTGCAGCCTCCGGCGGCTATTATATCTCGGCCCCTGCCAACAGGATAATCGCAAATCCCGGGACATTGACAGGCTCTATCGGAGTGATAATGGAGATACCGAATCTGGAAGGGCTGCTGAATAAGATCGGGGTGAAGACAGAGGTTGTAAAGAGCGGTAAGCATAAAGATATGGCATCTGCATTCAGAAGTATGGGAAAAGAAGAGCGTGCAATATTGCAGAATGTGCTGGATGATGTTCACGAGCAATTTATAAAAGCTGTTTCTGAAGGCAGGAAAAAGCCTCTTGATGATATAAAAGAACTCGCTGACGGCAGGATATTCACAGGCAGGCAGGCGCTTGAAATAGGGCTTGTTGATGAACTTGGCAGCCTTGAGGATGCTATAAATGTTGCTGCAAAACTTGCAGGGATAAAGGTAGAGCCTGAAGTGGTAAGCAAAAAAGAGAGTTTTTCAATAATTGATATACTGAGAGGCAAATTCCCAAAAGAATTATCTGATGTGTTGCCGGCTGTAAAGATAAAGTATATGCTGGCGCCTTAACCCCCCAAAAGACTTTTCAGTTACCTGTGCCCCGTTTAAATGCATTTTCAGGGTTAATTTTGTCCTTAGTGAAAATTTCCTGCAGAATTTGGTAGAATATTGCCATACTCATAAAGAAACCATGAGAAAAGAGATAGTCATATACGAGAAAAACGAGGCAAGCCTCGGATTTCTAAGAAACTTTTTTAAGAAGCGGAATGATTACTCAGCAATCTTTATAAAAGACGAGAAGTCACTGCTGGAAGAGATCAACAAGAAAAAAGCCGCTGCCCTCATTGTTGGAAGTTCAGTCAAGACCGGAAAAATTAACTTTGCAGATACCGGATGCCCTGTAATGGCAATGGTAGCAGGGGATATAACCAGGGGTATCCGCTCTATTATGGAGCGGGATATTGATATCTACCTTATCAGCCCCTTTCATGAAGAAGATTTTGAGCATAAGCTCAAGATTGCCATAGAGAAAAGAGGCTGGATAGAAAATATCTGCAGGGATAAAAAGGAGTTAGAGACAATAGTTGATTTGACCTATCTTGTCTCTTCAACGCTTGACCCTAAGGAGGTATTATATTTTGTCGTAAAAAAGATAGCAGAACTCATTGACGTGACAAGATGTTCCATTATCAGCATACCTTGTGAAGAAAAGAGGCATGCCTACGTAATTTCCTCCTTTGAAGACCCCAAGACAACAAATATAAAATTAGAACTGAAAAAATATCCGGAGATAAGAAAGGCCCTCAGCAGCAGAAGCACTGTCTTTATAAAGGATGCATTGAAAGACCCTTTGCTTAGAAAAGTCAGGCCTGTCCTTGCACCTCTGGGGATTCGTTCTATCGTGGTCATCCCTGTAATTTTCAGGAATGAGGTTATCGGCACATTATTCCTGAGGACTTCAAGGGCAGGCCATACCTTTACGGAAAGGGAGATAAGGCTTTGCAATGCCATTGCCAATGCTGCAACTAATGCCATGTATAATGCGTTTATTTATGAAAAACTTGAAACCGAAAAGACAAAACTGGAGAAATTCGCTATAACTGATTATCTTACAGGCGTATACAATATCAGGTATTTCTATCACAGGCTTGAAGGAGAATTCAGCAGGGCGCAGAGGTACAAGGCTCCTCTTTCCTGCATCATGTTTGACATTGATTACTTCAAAAAGGTAAATGATACCTATGGGCATAGGGTCGGAGACATGGTCTTAAGAGAGTTTGCGCAATTCGTAAAAAAACATACAAGAAAGAGCGATGTATTTGCAAGGTATGGGGGAGAAGAATTTATAATGCTTCTGGCCCAGACCTCTGACAAAGGGGCCATAGCAGAGGCTGAAAGACTGAGATATGTTATAAAGGAACACAGGTTCAAGTCGTTGAAAAACAAGAAAGGAATCACGGCGAGCATAGGGGTAGCTTCTTACCCTCATAAGAAAATAAAAACACAGGATGACCTGATAACCTTTGCCGACAATGCCCTGTTTGCTGCGAAAAACAGCGGCAGAGACCAGATCAGAGCATGGAATCAAAAAAGCGCATAGCGCATAGCGCATTGTGGAGATAATCACTTCCCATATCAATGCTGATTTTGATTCCCTTGCCTCGATGGTTGCTGCAAAGAAACTCTATCCTGAAGCAGATATAGTGTTCGCGGGCTCCCAGGAAAAAAAGCTCAGAGACTTCATAGAGGCATTCAAGCCGGTTGAGATTAAGCGCATCAGGGACATTGATCCCGCAGATATCAAACGCCTGATCATCGTTGATACGAAAACTCCGGACAGGATAGGGCAGTTTGCAGAGATAATATCCAAACCAGGCATGGATATACATATTTATGACCACCATCCTCTTGCAAAGGAAGATATACATGGCAGCATGGAAGTTATCGAAGAAGTTGGGGCAACAGCCACTATATTTTCAGAGATATTAAAAACCAGAAAGCTCCACCCTTCACCGATGGAGGCGACTATTCTGTGTCTTGGCATTTATGAGGAAACAGGCTCGCTGCTTTTTCCGTCTACAACAGAGAGGGACCTTCTTGCAGTTGCATATCTTATCAAACGCGGAGCAAACCTTAATATCGTTTCCAGTTTTCTCAGGCTGGAGCTGAGCCGTGAGGAACTGGATATTCTTAACGAACTTGTGCAGTCATCAAGGGAGATGATTATCAGAGGGGTAAGGATAAAAACAGCAAAGGCTTCCCGTGAAAGCTACCTTGGCGATGCAGCCCATCTTGCCCACAGGATAATGGATATGGAAGACATTGATGCCCTGTTTGTGCTTCTGAGCATGGAAGGCAAGATACTTATGGTTGCAAGAAGCCGTGTGCCTGAACTCAATGTTGCGGATGTGATGAAAGAGTTTGGCGGAGGAGGGCATCCCACAGCAGCCGCTGCAACTATTAAGGAGGCGTCTCTTGAGATGCTTGATGAAAGACTTGCGAGGATTATATCGGAAAATGTGAAACCTGATAAGGTCGCGGCTGATATCATGACAAGCCCGGTGGTCAGTACAGACTGGGACAGCACAATAAAAGAGATAGAGACAATAATGACCAAGTATGGGGTGAATGTCCTGCCCATTATAAAAAACGGGAAATATTTTGGCCTGATATCAAGGGAAATAATTGAAAAGGCCCTCTTCCACGGCCTTGGCAAAAGCAAGGCGATAGATTTCTGTACAACTGATGCAGCAACGGTCAGCCCTGATACAGCTATAAGAGAGATAGAGATTATGATGATAGAGCAGAATCAGAGGTTTATGCCTGTAATAGAAAAAGAAAAGATTACAGGCGCGATAACAAGGACAGACCTTCTCAGAACCTTGTACGAGGAATTTTTAAGGCGCAGCAGGCTCGAAAAATCCGAGGCAAGAGAAAAGCCATCCATTGGAAGAAATATTGCCCTGCTGCTGAGAGAAAAGTTCCCCCCCCTGATATATGACCTGCTGAAACTTGCAGGAGAGGTCGCAGACCAGGCCGGGATTAATGCATACCTTGTTGGCGGCTCGGTCAGGGATTTGTTGAGGGGAGAGCAAAATCTTGACATAGATATTGTTGTGGAGGGCGACGGTATTTCATTTGCTAAAGTATTAGGCGAGAGGCTGCATGCAAAGGTAAGGACCCATGACAGATTTGGCACGGCAAAGATTATTGCAGATAAACTTAAACTTGATGTAGCAAGTGCAAGGACAGAGTATTATGAATCCCCGGCAGCCCTTCCTACGGTAGAGACGTCGTCCATAAAAAAAGACCTTTATCGAAGGGATTTCACAATAAATACGCTTGCCGTGAAACTCAACATTAAAGATTTCGGATTATTGATGGATTTTTTCGGAGGGCAGCGCGATTTAAGGGAAAAGACCTTAAGGGTTATACACAACCTTAGTTTTATTGAGGACCCGACAAGGGCGTTCAGGGCAGTGAGATTCTCTGAGAGGTTTGGTTTCAAGCTGAGCAAGCATACAGAGAATCTGATTAAATCAACGATCAAGATGAATCTGTTTAACAGACTCTCAGGGACAAGGCTGTATGAAGAGCTTCTGCTTGCATTTAATGAGACAGAACCGGTAAAGACGCTCAGGAGACTTTCAGAATTAGGCCTGTTGAAGGTGATACACCCGAACCTTGCATTCAGCAGCGAGCTTGAATCAACGCTCCAGTCAATGTTCGAAACCCGCGCATGGTTTAACCTTCTTTTTCTTGAAGAAAGTCCTGACAGAGGGGCGCTCTATCTGATGGCTTTGCTATCAGGCCTCAATGAGGCAGAAATTAAGGATGCCATTGAAAGGTTGTCTGCTGCTCCTAAAGTAAGCGAGCTGATAATAAAAGGCATAGCTCAGTCAAAGGATGTGCTGAGAAGGCTGCCATTGAATAATCCTGTTGATTTATATCATCTCCTCAGCGGCATTAGCCTTGAAGTGCTTTTATTTTCCATGGCTGTCAGCAGGGATAAACAAAAAAAGAAATCAATATCGCAATATCTTATAGAGCTGAGAAAGATAAGGCCGGTTTTGAAAGGGGAGGACCTGAAAAAAATGGGGGTTCAACCCGGGCCCGTTTATTCAATACTCCTTGAGGAACTTCTTGACGAGAAGCTCAGAGGGCTGGTGAAAGGCAGGGAAGATGAAGAGAGGTTCATCAGGGGGAAATTAAAGGGGGTGGGCCAGTGAAGGCCTGTGCATTATGCAAAAAAAATATAGAGGTTGATAAATATTTCTCACGAAAGTCCGCATGCCCTGAATGTGGAGGAGACCTGCATATATGCCTGAACTGCAGATTTTACTCCATGACATCCCATAATAAATGTCTTGAACCAAAGGCAGAATTTCAGAGGACAAGGGATAAGGCAAATTTCTGCGACTACTTTGTGTTTACCGAAGATTCGCCAAGGCGAAAAGAAACAGGAGAAGCAGCGTTGTCGAAAGAAACAGATAACACAAAAAAAAGATTTGATGATTTATTCAAAAAATAAAAGGAGCAGTCCCGAAACTGCCCCCTCTAATTCAGGTATCTATGACTGCGTTATTTTATAGCGTCTTTGAATGCCTTGCCGGATGTAAACTTAGGCACCTTCCCTGCCGGAATATTTATCGCCTGACCTGTCCTCGGATTGCGTCCCTTCCTTGCCTTGCGCTTTGAGACCGAAAATGTACCGAATCCCACAAGCGTAACCTTCTGCCCTTTTTTTAATGATGCCTTAATTGCATTTAGAGCTGAATCAAGCGCCTTTGATGCGTCAGTTTTGCTGAGCCCTGCACCTGAAGCTATCTTGTCGATAAGCTCCGCCTTCGTCATTTATTTTCCCCCCCTTCATTGTTTGAGTTAAAAGTTAGGACTTTTAACGCGGATACAAATTAACTGCAATAACACTATCAAGAAGAATGTTTTTTGTCAAGGGCAAAAAACAGCTAAAATTCGTATTTTTTCACATGTCCATTATTTTTTTTCTAAGGATTAACAGCTCAAATGAAATAGAGGCTATTGCAACAAGTGTATTAAGATAGTTTAAATTTGCGTCAAGTACCGAGTTGTTTCCGTTATCGGCATAAAGCAATGCTATGGCCCGCTCTCTTATATTAATGGGCATTGTCAGACTGTCCTGAGGAGTCCCTGAAAGTATTTTTATAAGGTCTTCATTGCCAGGTATCTTGAGAACCGGCCCCCGGTAGTAAGCCTTTCTGGCAAGCACCTCATTGAATATTGATGGGAGAGTTGTATTAATCTCAACCCCTTCAACACTTATGCCCTTTGATTTCCAGCCTGAGACATTGCTGCCTTTTACTATGAAAAGGGCCACTCTCTTTGCGGCTTTCTGAGCCTCGCTTATGAGCAGTCCTGCGATTTCTTCTTTTTCTCTTACATCTGCAAATGCCTCTTTTATCTTTTTGAGTTCCCCGGTATCTGTGGCGGCAACCTGTTTTTCCTTTTCTTCGAAGCGGTCGAAGATACTTATATATCTGAGGTCTCTTTTAACCCCGTAGTATTTTTCAAGCGCATAGAGTATCCTGAGTTCAGAAGCGGCATAGGGTATTATGTCGTAGCCGCTGACAAACCTGAATTCATCCACTGCATTCATATTTTTGGGGTCGAGCATTACTACATGAAGTCTGTTCTTCTCTTTTTTGAACGGGATGGCCTTATATTTCTCTGCCATCTCTTTGCTGATTGACGCAAGGGTCTCCTCGTCCAGTCCGGCTAACTGTGAAGACTCCACCACAGGAATCTTGAGATAACGGCTGAGAAATCTTGTAAATTCATCTTCTGTAAGGATTCCCAGTTCAACAATATTTGTTCCTATCCTTCCTCCAAAGATAACCTGCCTCTCAAGCGCGAGCCTCAGGTGTTCTTTTGTAATAAGACCTTCTTTGACCAGGACCTCACCAAGTTTCATAGCCTTATTTTATACCATATTTGGAAAGTCTGTGCCTGAATGAGCGGAAGGAAAGATTTAACAGTTTTGCTGCCTCTGTCTTATTTCCATTCGCCATTTTAAGTGCATTCTGCAGATAATTTTTTTCGATGTTCCCGATAATACAGTCTAAATCTGCTCCCTCTTTTGTCAGATCAGGGATATATTTCATATCCTCTGAATGCTTATAAATTTCCTGCGGTACATCTTCGGCAGCAATTTCCTCCCTGTCTGTCAATAACAATATTCTTTCTATGACATTCTCAAGCTCCCTTACATTGCCCTTCCACGGATATTCCATAAAAAGTTTCATTACCTCGGGGGTTACCAGCCTCTTTAACAAAGGAGAGAACTTTACAAGGAAGTGGTCTACGAGCAGGGGGATATCCTCTTTCCTCTCCCTTAAAGGAGGGATATGCAGAGGCACCACATTTAGCCTGTAGTATAGGTCTTCCCTGAATCTGCCTGATGCAACTTCATCCTTAAGGTCTTTATTTGTCGCAGAGATTATTCTTACATCAACTTTGATATCTGTTGTGCCGCCAACACGTCTGAAAGTGCTGTTTTCAAGAATCCTCAGCAGCTTGGCCTGAAGATTAATTGACATCTCACATATCTCGTCAAGGAAAATACTTCCGCCATCAGCGATCTCAAAAAGCCCCTGTTTGTTATAGGCAGCTCCTGTGAATGCACCTCTCATATGCCCGAAGAGTTCACTTTCCAGCAGGCCCTCAGGGAAGGCAGCGCAGTTTATGGCAACCAGATTTTTTTCTTTTCTGAGGCTGAGGTTGTGAATCCCGGTTGCGACCAATTCCTTGCCGGTGCCGCTTTCTCCTGTTACAAGGACATTGGAATTGCTCTGAGCTATTCTGGGCATGACATTCAGCAGCTCCTGCATCTTCTGGCTTTTCCAGAAGATATGTCCGAGTTCATAAGTTGTCTTTATCTTCTCGCGGAGTATCGAAACTTCTTCGCGGAGCTTGCGTTTTTCGAGTGCCTTTTTAACAACTACCCGTATTTCATCTATCTTGAACGGCTTATGAATATAATCATAAGCGCCCAGCTGCATTGCCTCTATTGCAGACTCTGTTGTTCCGAATGCCGTTATCATAATTACTAAAGTATCAGGGGATATCTCCCGTACTTTTTTAAGTATCTCAAAACCGTTTATTTTCGGCATTTTAATATCTGTAATCACCATATCAAAGATATCCCTGTTAAGCAGGTTCATGCCGTCAATGCTGTCAGCAGCGGCAGTGACGTCATAGCCCTCGCCTGCGAGAAGAATTTTCAGAACTTCCCTCATGCTCTTTTCATCCTCTACAATCAGAATCTGGCCCTTATTAAGTTTTTCCATTGACATAGGGTATTATAACCTTAAAAGTTGTGCCGCTATTATTGCTGGTGATATTTATCTTACCATTATGCTCTTCTATAATCCTGTATGCTATGGCCAGGCCAAGCCCGGTGCCTCCATCCTTTGTAGTAAAAAAAGGATAGAATACCTTCCCGATATTCTCCTGTGATATGCCGGTACCGGTATCGCGAAAAATTATCTCAATAAGATTATCGTTTTCCCTTGTGCTGACCGAAAGCTCTCCCCCCTCAGGCATTGCCTCTATTGCGTTCATCCCGAGGTTCCAGAAAACCTGGCGCAGTTTCTGGTTGTCGGCATATATATCTGACGGCGCATTAAAATCTTTTCTGATAGCGATATTATCCTGTACAGGCGCTGTGTGCGCAAGTAATTCAAGTGTGTCGTCAAGCATGAGATTAAGGTCAAAGGCATTGAATTCAGCAGGCCGCGGGCTTGAATAAGTCAGAAAATCTGAAATTATGTTATTCAGCCTGTCCATTTCTTTTAAGGCTATTTCCATCAACCTTTTTTTATGTTCCTCTGCCACGATGTTTTCTCTCAGCATTTCCACTGACCCTTTGAGAGACGCTATAGGATTTCTGATTTCATGGGCGATATTGGCTGAAAGTTCACCTATGGCTGCCCATTTTTCCTTCTGCTTTATTTCTGTCTCCATTTCTTTAAATTGAGTAATGTCCTGAAATATTCCGATAAACCCTTTATTCTTTTCGGCAATATCTCTGAGTTCCGAGATTGTCAGGCTTATGATCCTGTCGCCTGCTTTCTGATGGCTTATTACACCTTCTATTCTCTCTATATCTACGCCACGCGCAATAAAAGGGAATATTTCATCTATGCTCCGGCTGAGGGCGATTTTCCTCCCGAAACCTGTTATATTCTCAGCAGCCCTGTTAAATGTAAGTATGCGGCCTTCGGTATCAGTTGTAAATATACCGCTCGGGATATTTTCGATAAGCTCCTCATTGAAGAGTGAGAGTTCCCTGAGGTCGGAATCGGTTTGTTCAAGGGCATGCGTAGTCTTTTCGAGACTTGAAGACAGGTAGCCGCTCAGGAAGGCTACCAGATAAAAGGCGGATATGTGCGCAAATATATTGTAAAGGAAGGCTTTTTCAGTCAGTGTCATATCGTATTCTATTGGAAGAAGTTTATAATACTGGAGGTCGATTATAATACCGTAAAGGATACTGTTAAAAGTCGCAATTATATAGCCTGCCCTTCTGTCCAGCACCGCGCTTGCTGACATCACCGTTAACGGCATAATGAATGAAAACCAGCTCTCAATTCCGCCTGTGAGATAGATGAGTATGTTTATGGCTGAGGCATCTATAAAAAGCTGGGCATAGGCAAACAACGCATACAACTTTACCCTGTTCAGTAAGATCGAATAAACTATTGTGAGGGTATAGAGCGCTATTATGAGGTTTAACGTAGCGCGTGGATAAGGGAAATTTCTGTACCCTACCTGCAGTATAAAGAACGAGCCCAGCAATAACGTAACAAAGATGACCCTTATAGTAATAAGGGCCTTTATTTTTTTTACAAGGGCATTATCAGACATCTGGAAAAGACAGGTTAAGGTTGAGGTAAAGGTTTAGAATTTCCTTAGCCTTAATCTTAACCTTAACCTTAACCTCCTTAGTCCTTGCTTTACTTTACGAGCGCTCCCATCTTAAATATCGGCATATACATTGCTACTACTATAAAACCAACTGAACCGCCAAGAAATACCATCAGCAGCGGTTCCATCATGGCTGTCAGGTTTGAGACGACATCATCAACTTCTTCATCGTAAAAATCAGCGATCTTTGAAAGCATTGAATCAAGCGCGCCTGTTGCTTCGCCTACGGATATCATATGAGTGACCATTGGCGGGAATACCTTTGCCTTTGAGAGGGGTTCTGCAAGGGTCTTACCACCTGTGACTGCCTTTCTCACATCCATGATTGCAGCTTCAATAACTTTATTTCCGGCTGTCTTTGCCGTTATCTCAAGCCCATCCAGTATCGGCACTCCGCTGCTTGTAAGCGTCCCGAGTGTCCTGGTGAATTTGGCAACAGCAACCCTGTTGAGAAGTGTGCCGAATATAGGCAGTTTTAGCAAGAGTCTGTCGGTTAAAATCTGGCCTTTTTCCGTGCGCCTGAACTGTTTCAGGAACATAACAAGTCCGGTTGCCAGTCCAGCTGTTATAATGCCGCCCCAACCGGCTATAAAATGGCTTATGTTTATTACTATCTGTGTCGGCAGCGGCAGTGTTCCACCCATTGAGGCAAACATGGATGTAAAAGTAGGAACAACAAATATCATTATAACTGCGATTGCCAGGACCGCTATGACTGTAACTATTATTGGATATGTCATAGCGCCTTTAACTTTTTTCTTTAATGACATTGCCTTTTCTATATACGCTGCAAGCCTGTTAAGGATTGTATCCAGGATACCTCCTGCCTCGCCTGCCGCAACCATGTTTGCATACAACTCAGAGAATACCCTCGGGTGTTTTTTGAGTGCATCAGCATAAGTTGAACCTGCCTCAACATCATCCTTGACCTGAGCCAGCACTCTGGCAAGCGCCTTGCTTTCGACCTGTGTTGAAAGGATATCAAGGGCCTGTACCAATGGCAGTCCGGCATCTATCATTACGGAAAACTGTCTTGTGAATATAACAATATCCTTATCCGTAACCTTGCCGCCGCCCCCGAATAACTTTTTGGCAGCCTTTTTTTCAGTGATAATAGTAGGAGTTATATTCTTCTTCCTGAGCTGTGCCATAACCTCGTCTTTTGAGGCTGCTGTAATCTCCCCTGATTCTACCGTACCTTTTGTAGTTTTACCTGACCATTGGAATACTGTTGCCATTTTTATCCCCTCCCTTTAGCAGGCGTTGTTATTCTTTGAAGCATTGTAATTAATTCTTCAGGCACTGAAGAGCGGCCTATTGCATCCTCATAGGACAGAAGTCCTTTTGTGTAGAGTTCGAATAATGACTGGTTCATTGTCTGCTGGCCGGACCTTGTCTGTCCGGTCTGCATCATGGAATATATCTGATGTATCTTATCTTCTCTTATGAGGTTTCTTATAGCCGGGTTCGGCACCAGCAGCTCAACTGCGAGAACCCTTCCATGTCCGGACTTCTTTGAGATAAGCTGTTGGGCAAGTATCCCTTCAAGGACAAAAGAGAGCTGGGTCCTTATCTGCTCCTGCTGATGGGGCGGAAACACGTCTATTACACGGTTTATTGTCTGGACAGCGGAATTCGTATGCAGTGTGGCAAGTGTCAGATGCCCTGTCTCTGAAACTGTAAGGGCTGCCTCTATTGTCTCAAGGTCGCGCATCTCACCTATCAGGACAACATCGGGGTCCTGCCTGAGGACATACCGCAAGGCTGCCTTAAAAGATACAGTGTCGGCACTTACCTCCCTCTGGTTAATCAGGCATTTTTTGTGAGGATGAAGATATTCTATCGGGTCTTCTACTGTGATGATATGGTCCTGCCTCTCTGAGTTTATTCTGTCGACCATTGCAGCCAGTGTTGTTGATTTACCGCTTCCTGTCGGCCCTGTTACAAGAATCAGTCCGCGGGGCCTTTTTACAAGGTCGTTAACAATCTCAGGCAGCCCCAGTTCCTGAAATGTTCTTATCTGGAACGGGATAGTCCTGAATGCTCCCGCGACTGCGCCTCTCTGCATAAAGACGTTTCCCCTGAACCTGCTTAACCCTTTAACTCCGAATGACAGGTCAAGCTCATTGTTTTCCTCAAACTTATGTTTCTGGGCGTCTGTCAGGACACTGTAACAGAGTGTTTTTGTATCAGCAGGGGTCAATTGCGGATGGTCCAGCGGTATAAGCCTGCCGTCAACCCTGACCCTTGGCGGACTCCCCGTTGTTATGTGCAGGTCCGATGCCCCCTTCTCTATCATAATTTTCAGCAAGTCATACAATGTTGCCATCTATTTCCTCCCTGTTTGTAGCTCGTAGCTCATAGTTCATAGTTCATAGTTCATAGTTCATAGTTCATAGTTCATAGTTCATAGTTTGTATTTTGCCGTGAGCTATAAGCTATAGGCTATGAGCTTATTCAGTCTCCAGCCGTAACCCTCAACACCTCTTCTATAGTAGTAACGGCTTCTTTAACTTTAGTCATTCCGCTCATCCTTAATGTCTTCATTTCATTTCTGATAGCGGCCTTTTTCAGCTCATCTGCTGATGCGCCTTCGAGCACGAGCTTCCGTATCTCGTCGTTAATATGCATAATTTCGTAAAGCGCTATTCTTCCCTTATAACCGGTTTTATTACACACAGAGCATCCCTTGCCCCTGTAACACTTGAAAGTCTTTGCCTCTTCTTCCGATAACCCCATATTTATAAGCGTGGCTGCCGGAATCTTCTCCTCTTCCTTTTCGCACTGGTAGCATATCTTTCGTGCAAGCCTCTGTGCCATTATAAGTATAACAGATGATGACACCAAAAATGGTTCGATGCCCATGTTTAACATTCTGCTTATACTGCTGGGGGCGTCATTTGTATGCAGTGTGCTGAGAACAAGATGGCCTGTTAATGCTGCCTTAACAGCAATCTCTGCAGTCTCAAAATCACGTATCTCGCCAACCAGAATAATGTCAGGACTCTGCCTCAAAAAAGCCCTCAGCGCTGATGCAAATGTAAGGCCTATCTCTTCTTTCATCTGCACCTGATTTATACCCAGAAAGTTATACTCAATCGGGTCTTCGGCAGTCATTATGTTTATATTAGGCTTATTGAGATAATTCAGGGCAGAATAAAGGGTTGTTGTCTTGCCGCTTACTGTAGGGCCTGTAACAAGTATCATCCCGTAAGGCCTGTTCAATGCCTCCAAAAATTTCTGGAGTTCATTCTCTTCAAAACCAAGCTTTGTAAGGTCTACCTGCAATGAAGCCTTGTCGAGTATTCTCATGACTGTTTTTTCGCCAAAAAGGCAGGGGAGTATCGAGACACGGAAGTCCACCTCTTTTTTCTTGCCAAGCCTTAACTTAATCCTTCCGTCCTGCGGGAGCCGCCTCTCTGCGATGTCAAGCCTGGACATTATTTTCAGCCTTGAGGTCACGGAATTTTTAATTCTCAGGGGCAGGTTCATGGCCAGGGCAAGCACACCGTCAACCCTGTATCTGACCCTGAGAGAAGTCTCATACGGCTCTATATGGATATCGCTTGCGCCTATCTTTATTGCATTTATAAGAATACCGCTGACAAGCTTTACAATGGGCTCTTCGACCTCTCCTTTTCCTCCGGCATCCTCTTCGGAGACATGTTCGATATCGTCAAGCGCATCTCCAACAACTTTATCAAACTCATCAACATCTACAGTGGGGGCTTCATCATTTGCCCCCATATCTTCCTGGCCTGCCATTTCTGTATCTGAGAATGTGTAATCTTTTGCCTCGAGTTTCATTGAGGCAGCAGCTTGTGTTTGTTGCTGCGGCTTTGCAGCGACAAGGCCCTCGCCCTTACCGCCATAGGAGGTTGTTATTGCATTTATGAGCGCAGATTCTGTTGCTATTACGATCTCGACATTATATCCTGTCATGAACTTGATATCATCAACTGCAAATACATTGGAAGGGTCTGCCATTGCCACTGTCAGGGTTGC
>JACRGY010000005.1 GCA_016212165.1 Nitrospirota bacterium | reverse complement strand
TTTTTTACCCTTGCTCATCCTCAGTCCGGGCCCTATTCTTTAGTTATTGCCATGTCTTCAAGGGCCTTCAGTTTTGCTATCTCGCCAAGTGCAATTAATGTATCACCTGTTTTTATTGCAGTCTTGTAGGTCGGATTAAACTGCATATCGCCGGAAGTCTTTTTAATTGCTACGACTATAATGCCTAAATCCCTGCCAATGCCGCATTCATCCAGTGTCTGCCCTGCAAGGGCAGAACCGTCCTGTATAGTTATTTCTTCCATCTGGAGGTCAATGTTGCCGCTTTTTGTGGCAAATTCTATAAAATCTACAACAGCAGGCTTCAATACCGTATGCGCTATCCTGAGGCCGCCAATGTGGTATGGAGATACAACCCTGTCAGCGCCAGCCCTCATTAGCTTTTGTTCCGAGCCCTCCTCTCCTGCCCGTGCAACAATAAAAAGGCCGGGATTCAGTTCCCTGGCGCTCAAGACCACAAAAAGGTTCTCGGCATCAGTCGGGAGGACTGATATAAGCCCTTTTGCCTTTTCTATACCTACTTCTTTTAATATTTCGTCTTTTGTGGCATCGCCTTCGAGTATAAGGAGGTCTTCTCTTTCCTCGGGGAGGTCAAGTTTTTTTTCAACTACAGCAAATTCTATATTCTTTTCCCTCAGTTCCTTGCATATAATCTTCCCCATCCTTCCATAGCCGCAAACAATATAATGGTTCTTTAACTCTTTAATTTTCTTTTCCAATCTTCCCCTCCCAAAAATTTCTTTAATTTCACCTTCCAGGACAATCTTTGCAACTGTAGTGAGTGTATAAGCCACACTGCCTACTCCGCCTATTATAAGTATTATAGTAAATAGCCTTCCGTTAGGAGACAGGTCGTGGATTTCCTTGTACCCAACGCTCGCAAGCGTTATTATCGTCATATAGAGGGAATCCAGACAACTCCATCCCTCTATGACCATATACCCTGCAGAGCCCAGGGTAACAACAAAGATTAAAAATACTAAAGCGAATACCAGTTTTTTCCTAAGTTCTCCCAATTAATCCCTCTCCTTAACTGCCACATGCCAAGCTTTCTTATATGAACAATTACAATAACTTTACCACAACTTTTGCACATAAAAAAAGAATCAGGGCCTTGAAGCGCATGCCTTGATATCCTCAATCGCCTCTTTTGCGATAAGCCTCACATCAGGATTTCCATCATTATCCGCTATTTCCTTAAGCGGCGGGATTGAATCCCTGTGCCCTATGATTCCCAGGAGATATGCAGCATCCCCTCGGATAACAGGTTCGGGATTTTTTAAGAGAGGAAGTATGCCGGGAACAGCTTTTTCTATATTTTCAGGGGCTTCTTTTTTAAATGTCTCAACAAGCGCTGACATCCCAAGCCTTACTCTCACCCTTTCATCTGTCATGAGTTCCCCGATAAACAGGTAGAGGGTTTTATCATGCTTGAACATATCAATAATATTTTCGAGGAAGCCTTTCTCCATATAATCGGCAATCATGGTTTTTAGTTCTTCCCTATCCATCTTTATCTTATTCATTGCAAATATATGATAACAGAATTTAAAATCCTCTATTGGTAAATGAAGGCGGGGCATAGTATTTGAGCGGTTTTATTTTGCCGATATCCATCAAGTAATATTTAAATTTAGATTGAATAAAGAGGCAAAATTCCTCTTCGCCTCGGCGAATCCGCCTGGGGCGGAGGAGTCTCTGCGTAAGCCCGAGAATGAGCGAAAACATTATGCCTCGCCTGCTAGCCCATATTTCTGCTTGAACCAAGCCTTTATTGTATAATACCTCTATATGGGCTTCAGGGAGAATATAAGGCGGGATTACAGGGCTGTATTTGAAAAAGACCCTGCTGCCCGAAGCAGCCTTGAAGTTATATTTTCCTACTCAGGATTTCATGCGATATTTCTGCACAGGATTAATCACATCCTCCGGAATGCAGGCGTGCCTGTATTGCCGCGGCTGCTTTCACAGATAGGAAGATTTTTTACAGGAATCGAAATTCATCCCGCCGCAAAAATCGGGCCGGGATTTTTTATAGACCACGGCATGGGCGTTGTTATAGGAGAAACCGCAGAGATAGGCGAGAACTGCCTGCTTTATCAGGGGGTGACATTAGGAGGCACCGGGAAAGAAAAAGGGAAACGGCATCCGACACTCGGCAATAATGTTACAGTCGGCGCTGGCGCAAAGATTTTAGGTGCAATAACCATAGGTAACAATGCAGTCATTGGAGCCAACTCTGTAATACTCAAGCCTGTTCCTGATAATTCCATCTGCGTAGGCGTCCCGGGAAGAGTAACACGGAAAAAGGTTATCAGGATGACCACGGAAGAGGGGCTTGTGGAACTTTATGATTATTTCCCTGATCCGGTTTCAGAAAAACTGAAAGAACTGGAATCTCATATAGATACAATTTCAAAGAGGATAGACACTTTAGAGAAATCCGAAAAACAAGGAGGAAGGATGAGGATTTATAACACCCTTGCAGGCGAAAAAGAAGATTTCATGCCACTGGTAAAAGACAGGGTGAATATGTATGTGTGCGGTGTAACTGTTTATGATAACTGCCATATCGGCCATGCAAGGAGCGCAATTGTATTTGATGTTATTCAGAGATATCTCAAATATAAAGGGTTTAATGTGAAATTTGTCCGGAATTTCACGGATATAGATGACAAGATTATTAACAGGGCCAAAAAAGAGGGCATCCCATGGGATGAGGTTGCAAGGAAATACACAGAGGAATTTTATAATGATATGGACCGCCTTGGTGTTGCGCGCGCTGATATAGAACCAAAGGCTACAGAGCATATCAAAGAGATAATAGATATCGTAAAGGGGCTTATAGATAAAGGATATGCCTACGAGAAAGACAGCAGCATTTATTTTGAGGTAAATAAATTTCACGAATACGGCAAGCTCTCGAAAAGAGATAAAGAGGATATGATTGCAGGCGCAAGGGTTGAAGTGGATGAGAGAAAAAAAGATCCAATGGACTTTGCCCTGTGGAAGGCATCAAAAGAGGGCGAGCCTTTCTGGGAAAGCCCGTGGGGCAAAGGAAGGCCGGGCTGGCATATTGAATGCACTGCAATGTCAATAAAACATCTGGCTGAAAGCTTTGATATCCACGGCGGAGGCGCTGACCTTATATTCCCTCATCATGAAAATGAGATTGCCCAGTCAGAGGCATTCACAGGCAAGCCTTTCGTCAAATACTGGGTGCATAACGGTTTTATCACAATTGATAAAGAAAAAATGTCGAAGTCCCTCGGGAACTTTTTCACCATCAAAGAGGTATTGGACAGATATGACCCTGAGGTTGTGAGATTTTTTCTGCTCTCAACCCATTACAGAAGCCCGATAGAATTCTCAGACGAGCAGCTTAAAGAGGCAGAGGTCTCTATAGACAGGTATTACACAACATTGATAAGGATTGCAGGTTTTCCAGGCAAAGGTGATGTAAAGGAGAAAACTTCAGGGATAGAAAAAACTTTCGAGGGCGTGGTCAATTCATTCAAGGAAAAATTTCAAGCGGCAATGGACGATGATTTCAATACAGCGCTTGCGCTTGGCCACATCTTTGAGCTGATAAGGGAAGCAAACAGATTTCTTGACAGCTCGGGGAGTCGAGTCTCCGACAGGCCTTCCGGCCAAAAACCTTCTGAACTCATATCAAAAGCAAAAGAGCTTTTATCAGAGGCAGGCGGAGTTCTGAACATTTTCAAAAGGACCCCTGATGAATGGCAGAGCGCATTGATGAAGTCAAAAAAGATTCAGCTGACAGGGCAGGATGTCCTGAATAAGATAAAGGAAAGGGAAGAGGCAAGACAAAAGAAGGATTGGGCAGCATCGGATGCAATAAGAAAAGAACTCGATGAAAAAGGAATAATTCTTGAAGATAAGAAAGACGGGACAGACTGGAAAATTAAGGTCGGGTAAATGACAGGCCCTGATTCGAGGTTTAAATTAAAGGCTGTTTTTCTGTCAGGCTTACTCCTTTTTTCCATATTTTCATTCACGCCATTCTTATACGCAGCAGGCAAGGTCAGCATAAAAAGCATAAAACATCAATCATTCAAGGGTTATACACGGGTTACAATCTATCTCTCAAGGCCCGTCGAATTTTCAATGAAACATCTTTCTAATCCTGAGAGACTTTATTTTGATTTAAAGGATGCAACACTGCTCCCAAAAACCAAGGCAAATTTCACTGTCGGAGATACAATATTAAAAACAATCAGAACAAAACAGTTTAATAAGGATACCGTGAGGGTAGTGTTTGATTTGGGGAAGGCAGAAGACTTTAAGGCATCTTTGCTTAACAAGAAAAATCCAAGGCTTGTTATTGATATTTATGCTCTCAAGCCAGCCGGGAAGGAGGCTGATGTGGCCAAGCCTGAACCAACGGCTGAAAAGGTTATGTCCGCACCACGGGAAAAACCCGATGCTGTTACCTCAGCGCCTGAAAAACCAGGACCCCTTGCAAAAAAAACAGAGGCTGAGATTGTTCCTCCGGCACCTGTAAAACCTGAAGCCCCGGCAAAAGAGCCTGAGGCCATTCCTGCCGGGAAAAAATCTGACATTGTCTCTCCGGCGCCTGCAATAAAATCGGAACTTAAAGCTCCGGCGCCAACAAAACCCGGGACATCTGCAAGAGAGAAGTGGCATATAACCGGGAAAGGAATTATAAGAAATATTCGTTCTCAGTCGTTTAAAGGTTACACCCGGGTTGTTGTTTATTTATCCGGGCCTGTTGAATTCACAAAGAACCGCATCTCAAAGCCGGAGAGACTTTATTTTGATTTAAAAAGCACTACCCTTTCTAAAAAGGTAAGGGCAGTTTTCAATGTGGGAGATGGAATATTAAAGGCAGTAAGGGCGAGGCAGTTCAATAAGGATACGGTCAGAATTGTCCTGGATGTGGAAAAGATAGAGGACTTCAAGATATCTGCGCTTACCAAACCAACAAGACTTGTTGTTGATATTTACGCCTCAAAACCCGGCAAGAAAGAGCCTTTTGCTGTACCGCCTGTACAGATGAAGAAACCGGAAATCACCGCGCCGCCTTTAACAAGAGAGCCTGAGGCTGCTGCACCTGCTCCAATAAAACCTGGTGTATCTCCATTACCACCGCAAACACCTGAGGTTACAGCCCCGTCCCTGAAAAAAGAACCTGATGTTGTTCCCCCGGAACAAAAGCCGGAGGGTTCTCCTATGATAAAAAAAGATGCCGCTGATTATATATCCTCAGGGGAAAAACATATTCAGTCAGGAGAAGATGAAAAGGCCTTGCTCGATTTCAGAAAGGCTGTGGAATTAAATCCCCAGAGCGCGGAGACCTATGTGGCGATAGGCCGCTCCCTCTTTAAGTTCGGGAAAAAAGACGAGGCGCTTGATATCTACAAAAAGGCCATTGAGCGTGATCCAAATTCTTCAGATGCGTATAACGGACTCGGGTATGCATATTATTTGCAGGGCAAACTGGGCAGTGCAGTGGATGCTTTTCTGATGGCTATTAAATTGAATCCTGAGCATGATGACGCGCATGCAGGCCTTGGTTATACATATCTCACCATGGGGGATACAAACTCTGCGATTGACCAATACAGGATTCTGAAAAGCCTTGACTCCAATAAGGCAGATGACCTCTTCCGCCTTATTTTCAAGGAACAACAGACCAAAGAGCAGGGCAAGGCTTTAGAAGTAAAACCCTCCGGACTAAAATAACATGTCAAAGGTCCTCGTAGGAATGAGCGGAGGGGTTGATTCATCTGCAACAGCACATCTTCTTAAAGAGCAGGGATATGATGTTGAAGGGCTGAGTTTTATTCTATGGGAAGCCAGGCAACGAAATGATTTCACAACCTGCTGTTCCTCGCAGGGAATCGAAGATGCATCCAGAACCGCCTCTCAAATCGGAATTCCTCACAACTCGGTTGATGTAAGAGACGAGTTTATTGAAAAGGTCATAGAGCCCTTTGTTGATGCCTATACAAAGGGAAGGACTCCCAATCCGTGCATATTATGCAACAGATATATAAAATTCCCGTTTCTTCTTAAAGAGGCTGAAAAAAAAGGCGCTGAGTTTATTGCAACAGGGCATTATGCGAGGATTGAAAGAGCATCAGGGATTAGGGATTTGGGATTAGGGATTAGTAAAAAACTAAACCCCAACGGCCAACAACTAACCCCTGCCTTTTCTAATCCCCAACCCCCAACCCCTAACCCCACGCCCTTTTTAAAAAAGGGCGCCGATCCTAAAAAAGACCAGTCATATTTTCTGTATGTGTTAAGACAGGAGGAACTTAACAGGCTCCTGCTTCCTCTGGGAGATTACAAAAAAGAGGATGTAAGAAATCTTGCAAATAAGCTGGGGCTTCCTTCTGCTAAAAGGCCTGAGAGCCAGGAGATATGTTTTATAGAAGACAAAAACTATTTCAAGTTTATCAATAAAATTAATCCTCTTGCCGGCGCCGCAGGGCCTATAATGGGCATGGATGGCAAGGTACTGGGAGAGCACAAAGGAATTTATAATTATACAATCGGCCAGAGAAAGGGGCTTGGCATATCTTCTCCATCTCCTTTATATGTTTCAAAAATTGACGCGGTCAAAAACATTGTTTATGTTGGCCCGCAGGAATCAGCAAAGATAAAAGAGTTCGACGTGAGTGATTTAAATTGGCTTGTCCCTGTTCACCCGTTTACCCAGTCACTCTCCTCGGCGAGTCGCCCGGGGCGACCTATTCACCAATTTACCGTAAAGGTCCGTTCCATGATGAAAGCTGAGCCTGCAACAATATCTGGAAGTCCTGATTCAGGAACAGTTAAGGTTATATTTGACGATCCTCAGTGGGCCCCTGCTCCGGGCCAGTCAGCAGTTTTTTATGACGAAGACATTGTAATCGGCGGAGGGATAATAATCTGACCGGCTTATTTGTAAAGTTTTATTTGTTTATAAAAAAAGGGCTTTAACATCTTCAGCGCCATAATTGAAACCACGGGTTTTAAAAGCCATGAAGCAGCTGATTTGCTGCCCAGACATTTTTTGCAGTATGGATGAATTACCCGATATTTCCTGAATCCTTCTATAATCCTGCCAAGTTCATCCGAAGAAAGAATATCTTTAAGGGAAGAATTATGCAGGTTCCCGATTGCGGTGCGGCCGTTAAAATCTATACAGCACAGGGCTACGTCACCGTTATAAAGGATGCTGAAGTGGTCCCGCATGCCAAAACAGTAGCCTGCCCATGCATCTTTGATGCTTCCATCCTCAAAGGCATGCCCCCAGTCTTCAAGGACATAGGTCTCAAAAAAGATATTCGGATAAATCTCCGCTACATTCCACTTATAAGCAGAGAGTTTCCCTATGTTTGCCATTGCCTTTTCTCTCTTTTCATGCTCCAATCCAAGTATATCGTAAATGCGCCCGGCCCAGTATCTGAACGTGTCCTGCAATTCTGCTGTTGTTGATATGACTTTTATAGGGCCTTTCCTTTTTTCAAGCCCTTTTCTGGGAAACCGCGTATTCAGAAAGCGGAATTTGAAGATTGTATCTGGATGTTTTGTGATATAGGAGGAGAAAAAATCAAAGATGCCGTTAAGATACGTATCAAAATCCAGCTTGCCTGCCTTTCTGAGGGCAAAGGACCTTTTATCAGGCGTCTGGAGAGATATATCTATTTGATGGAGGTCATAATCCAGAAGCTGTTTTCCTGTCTTGCCGCCAAGCCCCCCTCCGTTTGTAGTAAGCCCGACCTTCATGCCGATGTCACGGGCATGGGACAGTATTTCAAAGAAATCACGGTGCAGAGTTGGCTCTCCCATTACATGGAAGGTAATTTTTTCAGATATGCCGTTTTCTTTTATCTCGGTGATTATGCGCTTGGCAAGATCAGTCTCCATATAGCCATAAGGCCTCTTCATTTCTGATTTTGGACAGAATACGCAGTTAAAATCGCACACATTTGTTAATTCAATATGTACGCGTTTAAGCGGAATCTCAATATGTCCGAATTTTTTATTCATCCAATAGTTTACTATAAGCTCTGTTCCGCTGACAAATTGACTATGTTGACCTTAAGGGGTTATCATAATTTCCATGCTTACACCGGAGAAACAACTTGAGATAATCAAAAGAGGCGCTGTTGAGGTTATAAGCGAAAAAGAACTTCTTCAGAAGTTTGAGAAATCTATCAAAGAAAAAAGGCCTCTTAAAATAAAGGCCGGGTTTGACCCGACAGCTCCGGACATACATATAGGGCATACAGTGCTCCTTGAAAAGATGCGCCAGTTCCAGGAACTCGGACACGAGATAATATTTCTGATAGGTGATTTCACAGGAATGATTGGCGACCCAACCGGACGGTCTGAGACAAGAAAACCATTAACAAAAGAAGATGTTTTAAAAAATGCGGAGACTTACAAAAAACAGGTATTCAGGATATTAGAGCCTGATAAAACAAAGGTTGTATTCAACAGCGATTGGCTGTCAAAAATGGATGTAATGGAACTTGTGAAGCTTGGTTCGATGGAAACAGTAGCAAGGATGCTTGAAAGAGAAGATTTCAAAAAAAGGTTTGAATCCCATCAACCAATAACAATACTTGAATTTTATTACCCTCTGTTTCAGGCTTACGACTCGGTTTTTCTGAAAGCAGATGTTGAGCTTGGAGGAACAGACCAGCGCTTTAATATCCTGATGGGAAGATCCATGCAAAAAATGATGGGGGTTGAAGAACAGGTGGTTATAATGATGCCCTTGCTTGAAGGGCTTGATGGTGTTAACAAGATGTCAAAATCTCTTGGGAATTATATCGGCATTACAGAGTCGCCAAAAGAAATGTTCGGAAAGCTGATGTCCATAACTGACACGCTCATGCTCAGATACTATGAACTCCTGAGTCACATACCGCTGGACGAACTCAAAGAACTTAAAAAGGGAATCGAAAATGGAACAGTCCATCCAAAGGCTGCTAAAGAAAATCTTGCACTCGAGATTGTAGAGGGATACTGGGGAAAAGACGCTGCCTTAAGTGCAAAAGAAGAATTCGGGCATATCTTTGGAAAAGACAAAGGCCTGCCTGATGACATACAGGTATTTGAACTTAAGTGGGAAGAAGAAGATATGTGGATTCCTAAGATTATGAAGCTCTCAGGCCTTACATCAAGCACAGGCGAGGCAATGAGGGTTATAAAACAGGGCGGGCTGAAAATAGATGACCTCAAATGCGATAACCCTGATGCAAAGCTCAAAAAGGGAAATTATCTTTTTAAGACAGGCAAGAGAAAGTTTTTGAGGATTGCAGGAAAGTAAGGTTAAGCCTCCACTTGCTATTTCGCCGTTAACAGGCCTTATGTCTTTGCCGGTCAAATCATTCTCCTCATGGCGAGAGAATCTGTATTTTTTCATCAGTCAATAAGCGTTTAAAGTCAGAAACGTTAAAAGTAACTAATTTATCTGCGTTTGATTTTATAGACGCCTTGAAGGCAAGGGCATCGTATATTATGCCTCCCGAGAGCCCCAAATTTCTTAAATGTTTTATTGTGGCAATATATTCCAAGCTTGAAAGAGAAATTATTGTTGCAATTCCTTCTATATTCTCACTAATAAGCCGCCATGCCATTTCAGGAGTAATTTTTGGGCTTACAGGCAATGTTGTTAGTACTGCATATAGTTCGGCAAGGGTATGTGAAGATATAATCATATCAAGGTTGTGTGATTTTGCGCGTTTGAGCCAGTTGATTGCCTGACTGTGCATTGGATGCGGTTTGACAAGTGCGGCAACAAGGACGCTTGTATCAAAAAATACCGTCATACCCGCTTGATGGACGATAACTTTTTAATGCGTTCCTCACGATGCTTGCGAATGTTCTCTGTTATATCCCCTAAGGCAGTTCCTGCAAATACCAGGACCCCGTCTTCGACACGCAGCGGCGAGCCCTGTTCGGTTTGTTTGATTACTATTTCTTTATTATGTGCCTCTATATCCAGCTCAGCCCCAGGCCTTAACCCAAGCCTGTCCCGCATGTCCTTAGGCACAACAACCCTTCCGAATCTATCAATAGTTGCTTTCATAATCCCTCCTAATTGCCATTATAACATGCCAAATGGCAATTAGCAATGGCAATTAGCTTGCTATTTCTCCGTTAACAGGCCTTATATCTTTGCCGTAAACTTCATCTAAAATCTCTTTTGCTCCCTTTGACAGCAGGTCTTCAGCGAGTTTGAGGCCCAGGGCCTCCGCGTCACTGGGATTTCCTTCGACATTGCTTTTGATAATCCTGTCTCCTGAAACACTCCCGACAAGGCCGTCCAGCGCAAGCTTGCCGCCGGCAAGCTTTGCATGCGCAGCAATCGGCACCTGGCATCCGCCCTCGAGTTTTTTAAGGCATGCCCTTTCTGCCCTCACACAGACTGATGTTTCATTATGATTTAATGGTGCAATGAGTTTATTTATAAATTCATCATCTATCCTGCATTCAATGCCAACTGCGCCCTGCCCAATTGCAGGAAGGCTTATCGAGGGCTCTATTGTCTCTGTAATCCTGTCAGCCCACCCAAGCCTTTTTACTCCTGCAGCAGCAAGGATGATTGCATCAAACTGCCCTTCATCAAGCTTTCTCAGTCTTGTATCAAGATTTCCTCTTAATTGTGAAATCTTTAAGTCAGGCCTGATGCTGAGAAGCTGGCTCGAACGTCTCAAGCTGCTCGTTCCTACAGTCGCACCATGAGGTAAGTCTTTGAAGGAGTTTATTTTAAATTCTTTCCCCTTGACCCCTTGTCTCCTCGGCGACTCGCCTGAGGCGAGACCCCTTGAATTCTTGACCCCTGCTATAAAAGCATCCCTCGGGTCTTCTCTTTTGCATATAACTGCAAGATAAAGCCCTTCAGGAAAATCAGTCGGCACATCCTTCATACTGTGAACAGCAAGGTCTGCCTCGCCCCTTAAAAGCGCCTCTTCAATCTCTTTAACAAAAAGCCCTTTGCCGCCGACCTTTGCAAGCGGCACATCCAGAATCTTGTCGCCTGTTGTTTTTATCTTGTTGAGTTCGATTGTTAAATCAGGGTTGAGCTTAATAAGCTCTGACTTAACCCACTCAGCCTGCCACAATGCAAGCTTGCTTCCGCGTGTCCCTATTACAACTTTTTTCTTCTTCAATTAAAACCCTCTTCCCTGTTAAGAATTACCCGAGGCTTTATAGTATAATATCTTTATAGAAAAAGCTTCAAGGAAGACCGAAAATAAATTATCTGAATGAAATAACAGACAAAGTCCTCTCAGGGAAAAGGCTCTCAAAAGAAGACGCAATAAAGTTATTTGAGACCGATGATATATTTACACTTGGCAAACTTGCATCCCACGCCGCAAAAAAGAAGAACGGCAACAAGGCTTTCTTTACCAGGAACATCCATATCAACCCTACAAATATTTGCGTAAACCGCTGCAAGTTCTGCGCCTTCAGCCGCTCAAAAGGAGAAGCAGGGGCGTATGAAATGACTATTGATGAAATAGTAAAAAGCCTTCAGCCCTCAGCTCTCAGCCCTCAGCCCTTCAGCGAAGTCCACATCGTCGGCGGGTTACATCCTGACTGGCCTTTTGAATATTACCTTGAGATGATAGCGAGAATAAAAAAATCTTTCCCGAAGATATGCATTAAGGCATTTACTGCAACAGAGATAGATTATTTTTCAAGGATAAGCGGGAAAAGCATTGTTGAAACATTGACGGAACTTAAAAAACACGGGCTTGATACAATGCCGGGCGGAGGCGCCGAGATATTTGATACAGGAGTAAGAAACCAGCTCTGCCCCGAGAAACTTTCAGGGGAAGGATGGATTAATGTAATGGAGGCCGCACACAGGGCAGGGATTAAGACAAATGCAACAATGCTCTACGGGCATGTGGAAAATTATGGGCAGAGGGTTGACCATCTGTTGAGATTAAGAGAGCTTCAGGACAAGACAAAGGGGTTTCAGGCATTCATACCATTGGCATATCACCCGAAGAACACAGAGATCGGAGGCTCATATTCTTCAGGGATAGACGATCTCAAGACTATAGCTATAAGCAGGCTTGTTCTTGATAATTTCACTCATATAAAGGCTTACTGGATTATGCTTGGAGAAAAGCTTTCACAGGTTGCGCTTTTATTCGGGGCTGATGATATTGACGGAACTATTATTGATGAAAAGGTTACTCATTCGGCAGGGGCACTCAGCAGCAAGGGACTTACTGCCAATGAGTTGATAAATATGATTAAGAAGGCAGGGAAGGTTCCTGTTGAAAGGGATTCATTTTACAGAAAGGTTAAATAAATATGTAAACAGTATATAAGAATTATCGGATTGAACGACTTGGAGATTTTTCGTCAGCAGTTCTTAGCGAATGGAGCGTTAGCAGCTTCGACTGTCTGAACCCGAAGGGTGAGTTTCGAAGATGCAGCGGAAGAGCTTAGAACTGCAGAAAAATCTCCCGGCAAGTGAAAGCCGGTAATTCTTATATCAACTGTGACTAAAAAAAATGAATAGACTGACAAAAAAACAGGCATTGGACTTACTTAAAAAAGCTGACCTTCTCGGCCTTGGGGAGTGGGCTGACGGGACAAGGAAAAATTTGCATCCTGAAAAGGTTGTCACGTTTGTAGTTGACAGGAATATCAATTACACGAACATCTGTATTAACAAGTGCACTTTCTGCGCATTCTGGAGAGATAAAAAAGACAAAGATGCGTATGTTTTAAATAAAAACGAGTTATTCAAAAAAATACAAGAGACAATAGCGCTCGGCGGCACACAGATTCTCATGCAGGGCGGCCTTCATCCTGATTTCGGAATCGAATACTATATTGACCTGCTCAAAAATATAAAGTCACGCTTTGATATAAATGTCCACGGCTTCTCGCCTCCTGAGATATGCTACATCGCAGACAGGTCAAACCTAACGATTAAAGAAACTTTAAATATTTTAAGGGCAGCAGGCCTTGATTCAATCCCCGGCGGAGGCGCTGAGATACTTTCAGACAGGGTTAGAGAGATTCTCAGTCCAAGAAAGATAAAATCATCCTCATGGCTTAAGGTAATGGAGAATGCCCACATGCTCGGCATGAGGACAACTGCAACAATGATGTTTGGAAGTGTTGAAAAACCAGAAGACATCATCGAGCATCTTGATGCGATAAGAAATCTTCAGGACAAAACCAAAGGGTTCACCGCATTTATCCCATGGACTTTTCAGCCGGGGAATACGAAATTAGGGTCAAAGGGTCCGCGGAAGGGGACTGTCCCAGATTTACGGACGAAGAGAAGCGAAGTCGTAGAATCGGGACTGTCCCCGCATCCTGCAACTGCTGTCGAATATCTGAGAGTGCTTGCACTTTCAAGGCTATATCTCGATAATGTGGAAAATATTCAGGCATCATGGGTTACGCAGGGATTAAAGATTGCAGAGGTTGCTTTGAAATTCGGCGCAAATGATTTCGGTTCTACAATGATTGAGGAAAATGTCGTTGCCTCAACAGGCATAAGCTACAGCGTCTCAATGGAAGATATAATCAGGGCAATAAAGAATGCCGGTTTCAAACCCGCGCAGAGAGATACGTACTACAAGATTCTTAAAGAGTTTTAGGTATTCGGTTAATTTTTTGTTTTGTCATTCCCGCATAGTCGGGAATCCTTCCTCCAAGAAAGATTGCGGACAAGCCGCAATGACAATATAGCTAACAAAACGACGCATGTACTGAGAATGTCCGCCCCAGCGGATTCGCCAGGGCGAAAGCGAGGAGATTGTTCCCCTGCTCGTTACGCCCTTATCTCAAACTAACCTTAAAGTTTTCTGCCTTCTGCCTTTGCAAGAGCTGTCTTTGCCTTTGTAATGCGCTTGTAATAGTTCCTCGCCTTGGCAGAATTCCCATTAACAACCGCCTTATGGAGGTCACCTTCGAGTTCCGCAACCTCAAGACGCCTATAATAATCAAGCGACTCTATCATATGAGCAAGGACTATCATACCTGTGATTACCGGATGGTTGTTCGTCACATTAGCCTCTTTGTACATTATGCCGTGTTCAAGCTCAACATCAAGTCCTGCACGGAACTGCTCAGGCTCAATCTTCATACCTCTTGCGTCAATCTCTCTTAAAATCCTTTTTGCTTCATTTAATGTAACTTTTGGCTTAGTAATCTTTGTCCAGTCCCTCAGTCCAAGCGCCTTGCATACTTTTTTTACTTCAGCCTTAGTAACATACTCAGGCAGTTTCATAATTCCTCCATACTGTTTGAATTTATGATTAGATTATACGAAAGAATATAAAGGGATGCAATTGACTACTTCCATTAAAGAAGCAGCAAGACTTTTACCGACAAACAATACAGCTTTCTATAGTTGTTGATTTACAGGGGAAGTATGCAACGAGATAAATAAGGCGCGGGGGCAAAACCCTCGCATCAAGGCGACGGGGCTTATTCCCCGTCGCCTTGATTGAATTGTTATCTGGCTTAGTGTAAAAAAGATTTATATACCTCCCATTTCGGATCATTTTCAATAATCATCTGTACTTCATGAGTTTTAACCTTATTTTTTAAAACATTATATTTGCTTTGAATTACTTTGGGGATATTCGTGTATAAAACGAATTCTCTCATTGAATTAGTGGTGATTATCAAAGTTAATATTGTTTTTCCCTCCTGAATTAATTCTTTGTCTATTAAATCTTCGATGGAATTTAGAATATTCATTTCATCATTGCTTGGCAATCCATCATTATTTGGATTGTTTAATGGGATGGCGATTCCTATTCGATATGGATATTGCGTTTTTCGAGAGGATTCCTTCCATTGAGTGTCAACCCGGATAAAAATTGGTTTCCCATTCATGTCGCCTTGTAGAACATTCCAGCTTCCCATATTTTGCCCCCTTGCATTTACGATAAGAAATGATAACGCGATAACAATCAATATGATCGGAGAAGTCTTTTGCATTTTCCCCATTTAAAATAGAACCGTCCCCTTTTCTGTTTTATTAGTAACATACTCAGGCAGTTTCATAATTCCTCCATGCTGTTTGAATTTATGATTAGATTATACGGGAGAATATAAAGGGATGCAATCAGACATAGATTGAAAAAATTTACTAACTTCTAATAAGCTTTAAAAGATTTGATAACAAAATAAATTGGGGGAACTCCTCTTCCCTGACTTTTTTATAAAAGTCGCAATCAAAACAACTTTTTTTCTTTTCTGCAAATGTCCCTTGGACTTTTCCTTTATAAAATGTTCCTGAAACAATCCAACAGGCTCTTCCTGCGTTCTTTCCACTATGAATACCATTAAGCCTTTCTTCTCTGGCCGCAGGGCATACACCAAGCTCTTTTGCTTTCTGGCCGCCTTGTTCTCTGTTACATTTATTAAATTCCCAGCAATTTAGTTTCATGATTATTTAAATATAGCATTATCTATACCAGAAGCATATCAGCAAATAAAACAACAAGTTAGGAAAGGTTTTACTCTGAGAGTGGCGTTTATTGTACGCCCTAATACTGCTCTGCTGTGTCTTTTAACCCACTTTCATGCGGTATGGATATTCTCTTCTTGTAGCGATTTACAAATGTAACCAGCGACAACACAGCTTTATATAGTTGTTGATTTACGGGGGAAATATGCAACAAAAAAATCAGCCGCCATGCTTTTTACGGTCGGCTGGATTGCCTCGTTAGAAGATTTTATTTCCTCAAGTTGTCAGGTTGACTCTGTCCCCATTTCCCATTTTTATTTTCATGCGACTCGCTGTTTTGTATTGCTTTTACTATACGAACTATTCCGTAACCAATTAACACAAGTCCTACAAATATATTTAATAGTTTTATGACCATTGCAGGGATTGCACCGCCAATTATTGAAAATAGGATTACCGATGCTCCCAAAAATATGAATGTAGCCGAGCCAGTTGAGAGTCCAAAGATTAATAATTCTGGTTTTGTGTAATTTAGTTCAACAGCCTTTGTTGCGAATAGGCTAGTAAAAAAGACAATTGTTAATGGGCTGGAAATCGTGAGCACAAAGACGGATGTAAAACTTGCGAAAAGATTTGACGAGATTGCATTTGCACTTGTGGTAATGCCGCTTTCGATTACACCCTTGATGATTATCCATCCAAATATGATAAGAACCGCTGAACTAATGATACCAAAGATTTTCTTAATCTTTTTGTTTTCAAGTAATTTGCCCACCCCCAAGATTGCAAGCGTTATATAGATGTAGTCAACTATTGTTACTGCCAAAACAGCCACAAAACCATCAAGAACGGTTTTTTGTATTGTGAGATTAACTACAAAGAAAAATACTGGACCAATTGCGAGTTGCAGTAATAATCCTGTTGATAATCCACTCCTGAAAATTTTCATAAAATACTTTCTTAGCGATAAGAGGCGGCTAACGCCGATGCTAAGGGGCGCGGGGCGACCATGACTGGACTGAAAAAGAAAACGGCTAATCCCGCGTCCCTCTTGAGCGATTTGTTAGGAGTTTTCTTCTTACAATTCATGACTCGACATCAGATTTATACCATCCTTCCTATACTTTTCGAGAAGTTTATCCCATTTCTTTTGGGCTCTTAAGAGGATGCTGTCAGTTATGATATTCACCCTGTACCCTCGATTTAAAGCTCCTTTTGCTGTAAGATAAACACAGTATTCGGCATCAAGGCCGGTGATATAAAGTTCGGCAACCTGATGATCGATTAAGAATGATTCGAGTTTTGGATTCGAAAACGCATCTCCTGCAGGCTTTGAAAAACTATTATTGGAAATAATAGAGATTCGTTTATCAATCTCAGCCCCCGCATTTCCTTTTATTGCCGTACCGCCGGCAAGTATCTTTGAGAATATCCTGCCCAAAATCCCATCGAATTCCTGCTTAATGTATATAACGAGAACATTCTTCTTATTTGCTTCATGTATCAAATTATTCACCGTTGTAATCAATCGTCCGGAGTCTTTGTAGGGAAAGGGAGGCTTTGCCGTTGATCCGGTATAGTCCTCCTGTACATCTATTATTAGTAATGCCTTTTGCGGGTTTTCATACTTTTCAATCTTTTTGCCTTGTGTCGGCCCTGTGGCAACTATTACAGCAAGCAACAGAACTATAGCACAAATGGCAAGCACGGTTATTCCAATTGATATTTTATTCTTAGTTTTCATAATCTTTACTCCTAACATTACTTTTTATGCCGCTTCTACGTTTTGATGGATTATATAAAGGGCAGGGAGTCATGTCAAGATATTTCCGTTGATATCTGGCTGATAATTCGGCATAACCATGTCTATATGATGATTATACCGAATCGGTATAATCTCAGGATTGGTTATTTTCGTCTAAAAATGCTTGCTGATTTGCATTTGTAATATTGCCTGTAAAGACAGTTTTCTGGAAACAAGACTTCAGGAAGAAAATGATAATCCTATCTGAACCTTCCATCCACCATCTCCAAAACCCTGTGGCACTGACGGGAGAGGGATTCGTTATGGGTGACGATTACGAATGTGATGCCTTCCTTTTTATTGAGTTCAAGAAGCAGTTTAAAAAGCTCCTCTCCTGTATGCGTATCGAGATTGCCTGTCGGCTCATCCGCAAAAACAACCTTGGGCCCAAGTATCAATGCCCTCGCAACTGCAACACGCTGCTGCTCGCCTCCTGAAAGCTCCCCGGGCCTGTGATTTTTCCTTTCAAACACCCCAAGCTCTCTGAGCAGTTTTTCTGCCTTTTCTTTAATCTCTTCAAAACTTGCCCGCTTGCCCGCTTGCCCGCTTGTTGCCATGCTTATCAGTCCCGGCATCATTACATTTTCAAGCGCGGTAAATTCAGGGAGCAGGTGATGAAACTGAAAGACAAAGCCTATTGATGTATTCCTGAAAGCAGCCAGTGCATTATCATCCAGAGAAAACACATCTTGGCCCTCATATAAGATACTGCCTGAACTTGGCCTGTCCAGGGCGCTCAGGATATGCAGGAGTGTGCTCTTGCCAACACCTGACGCCCCGACAATCGCAACCATTTCCCCTGCCTTTATAGAGAGATTAATCCCGCTCAGGACTTGCAGCTCACCTGCAGGCGGGTAAAAAGATTTTTTTAAATCTTGAACTTCAATCAAATTATTCGCTCCTCAACCGTCATTGCGCGTTCTTCGCCTGTCATTCCCGCCCCGTCGGGTCTCCTCGGCGACTCGCCGGGGCGAGAATCATTCTTATCTTAAGAAAGATTCTGGACAAGCCAGAATGACAAACAAGAGAAAGCCCTACCCGAGAATGAGCGAAGATGCTATTGCCTGACTTCATCCCTCTACTCATATCTCAACGGCTCAACAGGATTCAGCTTTGCCGCCTGCCAGGCAGGATATATCGTTGCAAGAAAACTTATTAATATCGCAGACGCAGAAACAGCGATAAAATCAATCAGCTCCATCTTTATCGGCAGATGGCTGAGATAATATACCTGCGGCGGCAGTTTAATCACATTATTGAACAGATGTCCAAGCAGATATCCGCCGGCAATTCCGATTGTTGTGCCGGTAAGCCCTATAAAAAGTCCCTGAAGCATGAATATGAACATGATTCCCCTGTTTGTCGCGCCCATCGCTTTAAGGATTGCAATCTCACGGCTTTTCTCAATCACATTCATTATAAGAGTGCCGACAATGTTGAACGAGGCAACAAGGACTATAAGGATAAGTATCACAAACATTGCAAGCTTTTCGAGCTTTAAGGCTGAGAAAAGATTGCTGTTCATCTGCATCCAGTCCCTTCCATAGTATGGGAAATCAAGTTTCTTCTGTATATGTTCTCTTGTTTCCTTTGCCTTGTAAATATCCTTAACCTTAAGCTGAATCCCTGTCACAGAATCTCCCATGCCAAAAAATTCCTGCGCAGGGGAAAGCCCTGCAAGGACAAGATTTGAATCATATTCGAACATCCCGACTTCAAATATCGCAGCAACCCTGAACTGCCTGACCTTTGGCAGCATTCCCAGCGGGCCGATTTCTCCGACAGGCGATATCACATTTATCTGGTCGCCTCTAAAAACACCGAGGCTGCTCGCAAGTTCTTTGCCTATTACAATCCCTGCGATTCCTTTCTCAGGCTTAAGGTCATCCATCTTCCCGTCTTTTATGTATCTGGATATTTCAGTGGTCTTTATTTCAAGCGCAGGGTCAATTCCCCTTAAATAAACACCATGCGCCCTTTTCCCTGATGAGGCCATGACCTGGCCGAGGACAAACGGAGACGAAGAAGCTATGTCCTTTTCTTCATTAACTTTCTCCATTATATCTTTATAATCAGTTACCCCTCCCTTATAACTCAGCACTACAATATGCGGATTCACACCAAGTATCTTCCTCTGAAGGTCTTCGTGAAAGCCGCTCATTACAGAAAGCACAACAAGGAGCGCCATCACGCCGACTGCCACACCGCCGACAGAAATGGCTGTATTAAGCGATATCCCCTTATTCTTCTTTTTAGACTTGAGATAACGGAATGCAATAAAAAATTGATATGAAATATGTTTCTGCATGAGAATGAATATATCACGGATCAGGTGGTTTCAACAAGAGAAGAACACTAATGAACATAACGCTGGCAGGGGGATTGGTCTTGAGCGGTTTATTTTGCCGATAGTCCACCCCTCTATGTCCCCCCTCATCAAGAGGGGAATTTAAGGGGGGTAGAGGCAAAATCCTCGGAGCGCAGCGAGAATGAGCGAAAGGCTAATCCCCTTGCCGGAACATATTTTATCTTTATTTACAAGTTGTATATCTTTCTTTAATGTCTTAAAATATAAAATCAATGGACCCGATTTTAACCCAGCTAAACGAATTTATCAAAGAGCCTAAGATTGCCTATTTCTCTATGGAGATAGGCCTTGCCAATGACATCCCTACTTACAGCGGAGGCCTTGGCGTGCTTGCAGGAGACACAATAAAATCAGGCGCTGACCTTAAACTCCCGATGGTTGCAGTAACTCTTCTCAGCAAAAAAGGATATTTTACCCAGGAAATAGATGAGAGAGGCCGGCAGTCAGAGCTGCCGACTATATGGGAGCCGTCACAATACATGACCCTCCTTCCATCAAAGGTATATGTGCAGATAGAAGGCAGGGACGTTGCGATACAGGCCTGGCTCTATGTTGTAAAAAGCCTTGCAGGGGGGAACATCCCCGTGTTCTTTCTTGACGCTGACATCCAGGGAAATTCTCCTGATGACAGGGAGCTTACAGCCCATCTCTACGGCGGTGACCTGTCATACAGGCTGAAACAGGAGATTATCCTCGGGATAGGCGGGGTAAAAATGCTCCATGAACTCGGGTTTGAAATTAAAAAATATCACATGAACGAAGGTCACGCCGGCCTGCTGACAATTGAACTGCTCCTTAGATATAAAAGGCCTATTGAGGATGTCTGGGACGAAAGGCTTGTATGGGATGTAGACCGTGTAAAAGGCATATGCGTTTTTACAACACATACCCCTGTTGAAGCAGGCCACGACAAATTTTCCTACGACCTGGTATCAAAGATAATGGGAGAACCAATACCCATTGATATACTGAAATCACTTGGCGGCAAGGATAATCTTAACATGACGCTCCTTGCAATAAATCTCAGCGAATTTATCAATGGAGTTGCCAAAAAACATGGCGAGGTTTCAAAGCACATGTTTCCGGGATATGAGATATCTGCAATAACAAACGGCGTGCATTCCTTCACATGGACATGTGACAGCCTTAAAAAGCTCTACGATAAATACCTTCCGGGATGGGCAAACGAGCCTGAACTGTTTGTGAGGGTCGGCCGTATCCCTGATGAGGAATTGTGGACAGCGCATATAGAGGCAAAAAAGATTTTAATTGATTTTGTCAATGCAGAGACAAATGCCGGACTGGACCATGAAACTCTCACAATCGGTTTTGCACGAAGGGCAACCGCCTACAAGCGCGCTGACCTGATATTCAGCGATATGGAACGGCTTGAAAAAATTGCCACAGGAAAGATTCAGATTATTTACTCCGGCAAGGCCCATCCAAGGGATGACCATGGCAAGTGGCTTATAGAAAAAATCCATGTTATAAAAGAAAGATTAAAAGGCAAGATAAAGATGGCTTATGTAAAAAACTACAACATGGAAAAGGCGCTCAAGCTTGTTGCCGGTGTTGACGTATGGCTTAACACGCCCCTCAGGCCCCGCGAGGCATCAGGCACAAGCGGCATGAAGGCAGCACACAACGGCGTGATGAATTTTAGCGTCCTTGACGGCTGGTGGATAGAGGGGCACATCGAAGGCTTCACGGGCTGGGCCATAGGCCCGAGCCCCACAGAGATAGCCCTTACTGACAATGTTGAGGTCATAGATAAAAGAGATGCCGATGATTTATATGCCAAGCTTGAGGCCATCCTGATTCCCATGTATTACAATGACAGGCATACATGGATAAGGATGATGCAGAATGCCATAGGCAAGAATGCCTATTATTTCAACAGCCACAGGATGATGAGGAGATACGTCACCGAGGCTTATATAAGATAGCGTATCGCTGTTGTTTACGATATTGCAAAGCATAAAAAATTAAAAATACCGGAGGTAAAAGCCATGATGTCTAATATCCCGATAGACCTTAAGAAGATCAGGAAAGGTAACATAGTAAAAGAGATACTCCGCATAGGAATGATAGCTGAGCTTGATGCGATAAACCTGTATGAACAGCTTGCAGCAATGACAGACAGGGTGGATATCAGGAAGGTCTTTCTTGATATAGCAAAAGAAGAAAAGACCCATGTCGGAGAATTTCAGGAACTGCTGCTGAGGGAAGACAGGGAACAGGTATCTGAGCTAAAGCACGGCAAGGAAGAGGTAAAGGAAATAACAGGGAAGTAAGGATTTAAAATAAGCAGCGCTGCCTTTCTCTTTTTTTGCCGGAGCATAGGCCTGAATACTGGTTTATCTATACTATCTCCACAAGCGTGATATCAAATGTCAGGTTCTTTCCTGCCATAGGGTGGTTGCTATCCATGGTAAATGATTTATCTGACTTGCCTATTACAGTAACAACTACCATTTGTCCGTCAGCCCTCTGCATATGAACCTGCTGGCCTATTGGAGGGTCGAAGTCCTGGGGAGCCCTATCCCTGTTAAACTCAAACACCCTCTCTTTACTATGCAGCCCGTATGCATCTTCTGCCGGAATTTTTACTGTCTTTGATTCACCGGCGCTCATCCCGACAACGCCGCGATCAAAGCCTTTTATAAGCTCAGCCTTGCCGACTGTAAACTCCAAAGGTGTGCCATCCCTTGAGGAATCGAAAACTGTACCGTCCTCAAGCTTCCCTGTGTAATGAACCTTTACCCTGTCTCCTTCTTTTACTGTAGCCATTTTTTCTCCTTTTAAAATAGCGCTCAGCTGACAGCTCGGTTTCGAGTCGCAACGACTCTCAGCTTACCGCTTTCTTTGATATTACATTATAATATTCCATATCGAGCAATCTTCTCTTTATATCTACCCCTGACGAGTATCCGCCAATCGAGCCGTCTGACTCTATAACCCTGTGACACGGCAAAACTATGGGGATGGGATTCCTGCCCAAGGCCTGCCCTACTGCCCTGGTTGCCTTTGGATTTCCTATCCTCTCCGCAAGCCATTTATATGTCCTTGTCTGCCCGTACGGAATATCTTTTAATGCAAGCCAGACTTTTTTTTCAAAATCCGTACCCTCAAGGAAAATTATGTTCTGCCCGAATTCAACGGTTTTCCCCTCAAAATATTCCTTAAGTTCTTTCCTGAACGAACCCGGCGTCTTCCCCCGCCTGTGCTCAGGCCTTTCGAAATATATACCCGAGAGATTTTTCCCTGAAAATATCAGATACAGCGCCCCTATCGGGCTGTCGAATACATCAAAAAACAGTTCTGTTCCAGACGACTCTTTAATCCTCATCCTGAATATCCATTTGTTACCCGGATTTTCATTAAACTACAAAGTGTATAGCCTTACAGATAGCCCATGCAAGCAGGGCACATGCCGGAATTGTAAGAATCCATGCAATTACAATGTTCCCGCCAATTCCCCATCTTACTGCTGAAAGCCTTTTTGATGCACCCACACCCATTATAGTTGATGAGATAATATGCGTTGTTGATAATGGCAAGCCAATCCTTGATGCAATCTCTATGACAGTTGCAGCTGACGCCTCTGCTGCAAACCCGTGAATAGGTTTTAGCTGCACAAGACGCACACCGAGAGTCTTTATTATCCTCCAGCCCCCCAAGGCTGTGCCGAAAGCCATTGCTGTTGCACACAGTATAATTACCCAGAATGGAACATGGAAGCCGGCGGGAGGAAGTTTTCCCAGGCTCACATCATAACTTATCAATGCCATTGTAATAATACCCATTGTCTTCTGGGCGTCATTACTGCCATGGCTGAAGGCCATGTATGAAGCTGATAAAATCTGGAGCCTGTTAAAAAGGTTCGTAACCAGAGATGGCGAGGACCTTTTAAAAACCCATATAAGAAACATCATAAGTAAAAAACCAAGTATCAGCCCTACTACAGGGGACAAAATCAATCCCGCAAGAACTTTATAGACACCTTTTTTAATAATCACTTCCGTTCCTGCCGTTGCTATTGCTGCTCCAACAAGCCCTGATAGTATGGCATGGCTTGAAGATGTTGGAAGCCCAAAATACCATGTTATTAAATCCCATATAATAGCAGCCAGCAGCGCAGAAACAACCGTGATTTGTGTGACAGATGCGGTCTCGACAAGGCCGGACCCAACCGTCTTCGCAACCGCTGTCCCGGTTAAAGCGCCGACCATATTCAATATTGCTGCCATTGCAACAGCAACCTTGGGGGATAAAACCCTTGTTGATACGGATGTGGCTATTGCATTTGCTGTATCGTGAAAGCCGTTTATGAAGTCAAAGATGGTTGCGAGAACTATGACGCAAATGAGCAGAAAATATGTATCATGCATATTTAAGGACTATAGATTCCAGGACATTTGCGACATCTTCGCATTTGTCCGATGCATCTTCCAGGTGTTCGTATATCTCTTTCCATTTTATGATAAAGATGGGGTCATGCACACCATCA
>JACRGY010000113.1 GCA_016212165.1 Nitrospirota bacterium | reverse complement strand
AGCGGACAGTACAATGAAATTCAGAAAAAATGGATTAAAGAGAACCCCCTGCATTAAGGGATTCTGGCATGAATAAATCAATCTCCAGAAATTTAACGCTCAGCCTGATAATTGTTGTAACGCTTGTCTCGGTCACGCCGATCTTCATAAGCTATATCCATTCATCCCGGAAGGCGATGTCGGACCTTGAAACCAGGGCATCGGAGTATACAGCATCCATTGCCAGCATGCTTTCCGTCCCGCTGTGGAATGTGGACAGAAATGCGATAAGTCAGATAGGCTCTTTTTACTATTCTTATAGTGACATAGAAAAGATAAAGATCGTTGACGACTTCGGAGAAGTATATTTCGATCTGGATAAAGGAGCCTCTCGTTCATTGATAGAGAGGACAGGCAATGTCTACCGCGACGGGAAAATAGTGGGCAGCCTGCAGATATCCCTCTCTACAGACAAAGTCAGGGAGATAAACAAACGCATATTTTTCGCCGGCTTATTAACTCTCTTTATAATTGTTTTCTCGATGAGCATAATGACAGGTTTTTTCCTCCGCAGGTTTTTGAAAAATCCACTCAATGCCCTTAGTGCGATAGTGGATTCATACTCTTCCGGAAATTCCGGCCCGGCTGCATACGATATGCCCTTTGTTGAGTTTAAGCCGTTTGTTACGGTCCTTAAAGATATGAGAAACAGGATAGACTTGCAGATGGAGCAATTGCAAAGGTCTCATAACGAGTTGGAGAGGCGGGTCGAGGAGCGCACCATGGAGCTTGCCGAGAGCGAGGAGAAATTCAAGATATTGACAGAAAAATCGCTTGTCGGCGTATATCTTATTCAGGACAACATCTTCCAGTATGTCAATGCTAAGGCCGCGGAGATTATAGGATACAGCGTTGACGAGATTGCCGGGAAGATGCCTGTCAAAGACATTGTTTTTGATGAAGACTTGCATATACTAGAAGAAAATTTCAGAAGGCGCTTTTCAGGAGAGGTTGACTCCGTAAATTATGAGATCAGGTTAAAAAGAAAAAGCGGCAGGATTATATATGGCGAGGTTTTCGGTTCGAGAATGGACTTCAGGGGGCGCCCCTCAATCATCGGCACTTTCATAGATATCACTGAAAGGAAAAAGGCAGAAGAAACATTGAGAGAAAAAGCGCGGCTCGAGGATGAAAGACGAAACCTTCTCGAAAAAGAAAGAATGCTTATGGAACTCCATGACGGATTAGGAGGGATAACCACAAACATAAGCCTGCTTGCAGAGCTGGCAAGTAATTCATCACGTACGGAGGAAATGAAAAAACTGATTGAAACAATAGCCGCTCTGTCGAAAGAGGGGCACTCCGAGGTGAGGACCTTTATGCAGGGCCTTGACAGCAAAGGGACAGACTGGCATACCCTCGGGGCAGAACTTAGAAAACAGGGCATATCAATGCTTGAGCCGCATGGAATAGCATTCGATATGGCGCTTTCTCTTGAAAACGCCGAAGAACAGCCGGGGAGCCTCATTTACATAAACCTTTTTAGGATATTCAAGGAGGCTATTACAAATATCATCAAACACTCAGAGGCAAAAACCGTGAATGTTGCGCTGGGACTGACCTCTGATAAGCTCACTCTCGCCATAAAAGACAATGGTATGGGTGAGAAAAGAGGAAAAGGCAGAGGAATCTCAAACATGAAGGTCAGGGCCGAAGAAATAGGGGGCGATCTCAACGTCACCTTCAAAAACGGCACAACAGTCTGCCTTGAAGTTCCTATGCCCTTAAAATACCCTGATAGGGCTGTTAATAAGTAAGACTTATTGTGCTAAACTGTGGCATATGAAAATTGCAATAGTCGAAGACAATGAAATCCTCCTTGGAAGCCTGAAGCTCCTTCTGTCAGGGGAGACTGACATGATTGTTGCCGGGGCATACAGTTCAGGGGAAGACGCGCTGAAGGGCATAGGTGAATCCAGCCCTGACATAATGCTTGTAGATCTCGGATTGCCGGGCATGTCAGGCGTTGAACTTATAAAGAGGGTAAAGGAGAAGATGCCTGAGATGGAAATTATGGCTCATACTATTTTCGAAGACAAGGAGAATGTCTTTTCAGCGATAAAGGCAGGCGCATCAGGTTACCTTATAAAAGGAAGCAGTCCGAGGGAGATTGTTGAGGCGATTCATATATTGCATCATGGCGGCGCTCCCATGAGCCCCAGAATAGCGAGAAAGGTGATAATGGAGTTTCAGGATGAAGGCATAAGCGAGCAGTATATCCTAAGCAACAGGGAAAAGGAGATACTGCGGGAAATAGAGAACGGGTTGAGCTATAAAGAGATAGCCTCGAAGCTGAACATCAGCAGCCACACTGTGCATTCACATATTAAAAAGACATACGAAAAACTTCACGCAAAAAATCGTCAGGAAGCCCTTATAACCGCAAGGAGAAAAGGCCTCATTTAACATACCCTGAAAATACCCTCAAAAGGCGATTTACTTCAGTATCTGCCGTGCCTTAATATTTAAACAGGATGGTAAAACTTAATTGCTGGGAATTCAAAAAATGCGGCAGGGATAAAACCGCTGATTGCCCTGCATATCCCAGAGGCGGCAGTGTCTGTTATTTGCTGGAGGGGACTAGGTGCGAGAAAAAGGTGCAAGGGTCATATTCACTAAAAATTAATAGCTGCCGTGAATGTGATTTTTATAAGGGAGTAATAGTTAAGTCTTATGGCGATTATCTCAGTGATTAGGCACAGATAAATAATAATTTTTATAAAGTTAAAGGAAGGTAAAGCATGAAAATCAATTGCTGGGAATTCAAAAACTGCGGGAGGCATGAAGGAGGAGAGCATGTCCATGATCTCGGCATATGCCCTTCTTCAGTGGAAAAAAGACTTCATGGAATTCATGGCGGAAGGAATGCCGGAAGGGCCTGCTGGGTTGTGGCAGGCACCCTCTGCAAAGGACAGGTGCAGGGGACCTTCGGACAGAAATACAAAAGTTGCGAGATATGCGATTTTTACAGGGCGGTAAAACAAGAGGAACATCCGGGATTTAAGTTATCAGTCACTCTGCTGGAAAGGCTTAAGGCTTAGAGCTTATCCGCCAAAGAGCAATCTAAAAACTCTTTATTTTCAACATATTATAGTCCCTGCATTTTTTTTCTTGACAATGCATGCAAATATTGTTATATTTGCATGTAAGTGGAGGTAAAGAGATGAGATCATTGGGGAAAAGAGTTGAACTATTAAAAGTCATAGCCCATCCGGTAAGAATAAAAATACTCGAAGAGCTCATGAAAGGCGTAAAATGCGTAAGTGATTTTGAGGAGTTTCTTGAGATAAGCCAACCGAATGTTTCCCAGCACCTCACACTCTTGAAAAGACACGGCATTATTGATTTTTACGTTGACGGAAGGCTCAAATGCTATTTTCTGGTTGACCCTATAATCCCTGACGTAATCGAAATACTTAAAAAAGACTATATAGAGGAACTCCCTGCGCCTGCGTGCTGCCCTGTAACAAAAAAAGGGAAATATCCCGGAGCAAGGAGGCATTAATGAAAATAGGGATTGTCATATATTCGAATGACACTGAGACTGTATGGAATGCATTCAGATACGGTAATTTCGCAATTAAAGAAGGAGATGAGGTAAAGGTATTTCTCACAGGGAAAGGTGTTGAGGCAGAGTCGCTTGATACAGAAAAATTTTCTGTTACGCAGCAGATGAAGGACTTTGTAAAAGGAGGAGGCACAATACTCGCCTGCGGCACATGCCTTAAAGTGAGAAATCAAAGCGCAACAGATATCTGTCCGCTGTCTACAATGAAAGACATGTATGCGTTAGTGAAAGAGAGCGACAGGGTTCTAACATTTTAGTTTTTAGGAGGAGATATGGCAAAGACAATAACTTTATTCTTATCGACATCCCCTTATACCCATGAAAACACTCTGACAACTGTCCGTATTGCAGAATCAGCTCTGAAAAAGGGGCATACGGTCAATCTTATAGCATCGGCAGATGGGGTTTACTGTTTCCTTAAAAAACAAAAAGCAAAAGGGATAATGAATGCGGAAGAGGAATTTTCTACTTTGATACAGAAGGGTTTAAAGGTCTATCTCTGAGGAGGGTGTCTGAACTTTCGCCGTGCGGCGCAAGATGATTACCTCGACGGCGCAGAGGTCGGCTCGTTAAAGGGGCTTTTCAGGACAATGGGAGCAAGTGATATATGGCTGAATATTGGAGTATAGAGTTATGGGCACGATATTACCTTTTCGCTCATTCTCGCTGCGCTCCGAGGTATTTTGCCTATCCGCCTGCGGCGGATTATACGGCAAAATAATGCCGCTCAAAGGCAATATCATGCCCAAGGTTATTTATAGGAGGATAATATGAGTAAGATCGCAATGATTCTTAGAAAGGCGCCCTACGGAGACATAAATGCTGCTGAAGCAGTAAGACATGCCCTTGGCGCTGTTTCAGACGACATGGAGGTTTCGCTTATTCTTGTTGACGGCGGTGTGTTGCTTGCGAGGAAAGGACAGGATGACACAGGAACTGGCTTCACCAATCTTGAAACAACTCTGAAGGATTGTACTGAAATGGGAGTTGAAGTTTTTGCAGATAACCTGTCTCTGATTGAGCATGGCCTTAAGGAGGAAAATGTAGTGAATGGCGTGAAAGTAGCAGATGAAAACGCTATAGCTGCACTATTGAAAGAAGCAGAAAAAACAATGATATTTTAACAGGGAGGTTGCGATGCTTGTAATTATAAAAAGTGCGCCCGATACACCTGAAGGAAGGCGGGGTGTAAAGATTGCGCGTCATATGTCCGCAGACATAGTTCTTTTACAAAACGGGGTTTATTTTATACAGAAGGAGAGGCTCGAAGACCTGAATTTTTACAGGACAGTATATGTGCTTGAAGATGACAGGAGATTGAGAGGGCTGAAAGATAACGATGACCATAAAAATATAAAAAACATCAATTACGACAGCCTTGTTGACTTAATGGATGGGAGTGATAAAGTAGTTGGTATGTTTTAAAAAATTAGGGTTAAGGCTGAGATTGAGGTTGAGATTTTCTTAACCTTTACCTCTACCTTAGCCTATATTTAGAGGGAGGTAACAATGGCAAAGATAGTTATTTTAGGGGGATCGTTCGGAGGACTTACAGCAGCCTTTGAACTGAAAAGGCTGCTTGGAAAGAAAGCTGAGGTGAGTGTCGTCAGTGATGATGACAGGTTTGTATTCCTGCCTTCACTGCCTTGGCTGATAATGGGCTGGAGAAAGCCGTCTGATATAACGTTGAGTGTTCCCGAGATTCTTAAATCCAAAGGAATTCAATTTGTCCATGAAGCGGTGATAAATGTCGATGCTGATTCCTCGAAGGTGCGGACCGCAACGAAAGAAATATCATACGATTATCTTGTCATCTCTACCGGCCCCTATTTGTCTTTCGACGAGATCCCGGGTCTCGGCCCTGACAAAGGGTATACCGACTGTACGTTTACACTCGATCACGGAACAAAAACACATGAGAGCTTAGAAAAGGTATTCGAATCCCCTGGCCCGGTAGTGCTTGGTTCATCACAGATGGTGAGCTGTTTCGGCCCGTCGTATGAACTGGCATTTGAAATAGATGCGGAGCTCAGGCGAAGGAAGATGCGGCATAAAGTGCCGATCATCTATCTTACCTCAGAACCTTATCTCGGCCATATGGGAGTCGGCGGGCTTGGCAACTCCAAGAGGTTCTTTGAGGATGAATTTGCAGTCAGAGATATTAAATCTGTCGTCAATCAGGCGATTGAAGAAGTGACGCCAGGAGAAATCAAACTGAAGGACGGCACAAAGATACCCTTCAAGATGGCCATGGTTGCTCCACCTTTCAAAGGCGTGCCGGCCGTAGCTCCATTGGGCAATCCACGCGGCTTTATCCCGGTCGACAAAAACTATAGGCATACAAAGCATAAGAACATCTTTACAATCGGCGTAGCAGTCGCCATCGCGCCGCCTGAAGCGACGCCAGTGCCGACAGGAGTTCCCAAAACAGGCTTTATGACGGTCAAGATGGCAAAGACAGCATCTGCGACGATTTTTGCAGATATCAAGGGTTCACCCCCTCCTCCTGCAAATGATCTGGATGTCATATGCATTATGGACATGGGAAACACCGCTGCGTACATGAAGGCGGTCCCCGTACTTCCCCCGAGGCAAGAGTCGGTTACCAAAAAGGGAGTGTGGGCAAAATGGCTCAAGCTGTCTTTTGAGAGATATTTCCTGTGGAAGATGAAGCATGGATTGAGCGGATTGCCATGAAAAAGAAGAAGGAAGTGATCGAGTTTCATGCAGAGTTCTGTAAGACATTCTCCAATCCTACAAGGCTTGAGATACTCGGCCTTTTAAAATCTGGAGAAATGACCGTTAGCGATATTACTGAAAAGCTTGGCATTCCAAAAGCAAATGTGTCCCAGCACTTGACGATAATGCGTATGATGAGGATTTTTAAAACCAGAAGAGAGGGGACAAAGATTTATTACAGGATTGCAAATAAAAAACTTTCTCAGGCATGCGGCCTTATGCAGAACGCACTCGCACAACTTATAAAAGGTGTGCCGATGCTTAAGGTATGACAAGGAGGAAAAATGGCAAAGATAACTAAGAATGTTTCTGTAATGTGTTTTCATGATGAGTTATGTCAGGTATACAATGCCCTCATGACGGCATTAAGCCTTCTCAGGGAAGGATCTAAGGTGACTCTTTTCTTTGGCTCAAGGGGCGTAAATGCAATCCATAAAGAGAAGGTTAAGGAGCTTAAATGCCTGCCGGACCAGCCAAAGGAGATGGGAGACGCTGTGATGAAGAGGATGGAAGAGATGGAGCTGCCTTCTGCCGAGGAGCTGCTCTTCATGCTGTGGAAAGAGGGCGCAACGATGCTTGCATGCCCGCTCAATGTCCCGCTGTTTGGCATGTCAAAGGCTGATTTTGTGGACGGCGTTGAACTCGCTAATCCGGGCACATATTACAAGGAAATCGTTATCCAGGCCGACATGAACCTAACTTTTTAAAAGATAGATTACAGATAAGGCAACCATAATGTCATTCCCGCCTGCCGGGAATCTTTCTTGAATAAAAAGGGATTGCGGACATTCATCCTTCGCAGTAATGCTACGGAGAACGGAAGCCGCAATGACAGTCTTAGTAAGGCATATATAGGAGGCTGAATGAAAAAATTTTCCCTTGTTGAATTTTCAGTAAATCACCCGAAATTGGTTGTGGTGCTTTCAATACTTGTCACCCTTCTTTTCATGACCCAGTTCCCTAAAATGAAAACAGACACAAACCCCAAGAACATGCTTCCTGCAACATCCGAGGTGAGGGTCTGGAACGATGAGGTTGAAAAAACATTCAGCCTCTATGAAGACATGATCGCCCTCGGCATAGTGAACGAAAAGGGGATTCTTAACAAGGACACACTTGGGAAGATTCAGAGAATAACTGACGAAATACTGAAGATTAAGGGCGTTGCAGCAAGGGATGTGTCGAGTTTTACAACGATAGATAATGTAACAGCCGAAAATGCGACTTTGAAGGTTGCCCCATTGATGCAGAAAGTGCCTGAAGATGAAAAGGGCATCGAGCATCTCAGGAAAATGCTCTATGAAAATCCTCTGTTCATTAACCGCATTATCTCAAAGGATGGAAAGACAACAGCCATATACGTGCCGCTGGAAAAGGGCTCAAACGGCAAAGAGATAGCAGACAGGATACGCGAAATAATAAAAAAGGAAAAGGGAGACGAAAAGTATTACATCGCCGGCGACCCCGTAGCAAGGGACACGTTCGGCTCCGAAATGTTCAAACTCATGGCGATTTTCGCTCCGATTGCCGGAATGGTAATGCTCTTTGTCAGATACCTCATGTTCAGGGACCTCTTCCTCTCGATCACCCTGATGATGGATGCCATGATAAGCATTGTCTGGAGCATGGGGCTTCTTATCGGTCTTGGGTTTCCCATCCACATCATGAGCTCTATGGCGCCTGTATTCCTGATGGCTATTGCGACAGACAGCATGCATATCTTCAACGAATTCTATTTCCGCTACAGGGAGACAAAGGACAAGAAAAAAGCTATCATCGAAACGATGCATGCCGTGAGCAGACCCGTGCGCAATACCGCACTTGCAACAGCAGCAGGATTTGCCGTGCTCCTCTTTATGAATATCATCCCGGTTAAAGTCTTCGGCGGACTCGTTGCTTTCGGCACGGTTGCCCTGAGAATTCTCAGTTTCAGCTTCATCCCTGCAATGTTTACCTTTGTGAAGGACGAGAAAATAGAAAAGATCGCTCATGCTGAAGACATTGGCACAGACAAGACATCTCAGTTTCTTAAAAAGCTTGCCGGATTCGGTACGTACAAACCTGCGCTGACTGTTGCCATAGGTTTTATTCTATTCGTAGTCGCTGTCATCGGAATATCAAAAACAAAGGTCAACAACAATCTTGTTGAATGGTTCAAAAAAGACAGTGATGTGCGCATTTCGGATACAGTCATAAATAATGCACTTGGCGGAACGTCAGTGGGTTATGTTGTCGCGCTTGCGCAGGATGACGACTATATTAAAACCCCTGAGGCAATGCGGTACATCGAGGGGCTTCAAAGACACCTTGAAAAGCTCCCTGTGGTAGGGAAAACCACTTCGGTAGTTGATTACGTGAAGAGGATAAACCGGGTTCTGCATGATAATGACCCAAAATATGATGCTGTTCCAGAAACAAAGGAGATGGTTGGACAATATATCTTCCTGTTTTCAATGTCTGCTAAACCCGCTGACCTCGATAATGTTGTTGATTACCCTTTCAAAAGGGCAAATATTTGGGTGCAGCTCAAGACCTGGGATGCCAAAGCCATGCAGAATGTAATTAACGCTGTAGATGAATATAAAAAAGCGAATCAGACTCAGATGAACATAAAGCCCGCCGGAATAGCATATTTTAACCTTGTCTGGAACCATGAAGTGCTCTGGGACATGGTAAGGGGTTTTATCCTCGCCTTAATCGTTGTCTTTGCCATCCTCGCCTATGATTTCCGTTCGGTGAAATGGGCTATAGTCGGATATACACCGCTTCTGTTCACTATCCTGTTTATATACGGTGTTGTCGGATTCATAGGAAAAGACTTTGATATGCCGATATCCGTGCTTTCGTGTCTGTCACTCGGCATGGCAGTTGACTTTGCGATACATTTTGTCAGCCGTTTAAGGCAGAGATTGAAGGAAGCAAAAAGTGAGTCTCTAACCGATGCCCTTCTCTGGACCGCGGCGCGGCCAGGCAAAGGGATAGTTCGCAATGCTGTGCTCTTTGCGGCATCATTTGCAGTAATGATATTTGCGCCGCTTACGCCATATATCACGGTTGGGGCATTCATTGTTAGCATGATGCTCCTGAGCGCATTAATGACAATAATCTATATGCCTGCCCTCATTGTATTGATGAAGGGCTGGCTGTTTAAAGGAGAAAAAATATGAAAAGGTATTTGTTTTTGCTGTTGGCACTGCTTTTACCATTAAATGCATCCGCCATCACGGCAGATGAAGTAATGAAAAAATCTCAGGCCGCATTTCTTTACCAGGGCAAGGATTTCAAGGCGCGGGTTGTGATGAAGCTGATAAGCAAAGGCGGGCAGGAGAGGATCAGGGAGCTCACCATGCTAAGAAAAAATTACGGTGAGACAGGAGGAAATCAGAAGTATTTCATGTATTTCTTTCAGCCTGCTGATGTTAAGGATATGACCTTTATGGTCTACAAATATCCTGCAAAAGATGATGACAGATGGCTTTTTGTGCCCGCAATCAACATGGTAAGGAGAATCGCTGCGCAGGATAAGACTTCAAGCTTTGTGGGTTCAGACTTTACCTATGAGGATGTATCCGGAAGGGATTTGCAGGAAGATAACCATACCATTGTGAAAGAGGAAAAACTCGGAGCAAAAGACTGTTATGTGGTAAAGAGTGCTCCAAAAGCAGGAGATGTGGATTACAGTTATAAACTTTCATGGGTTGATAAGGTAACCCTTCTGCCTTTGAAGGAAGAATATTATGACAAGAGGGGAGAACTTTTCAAGGTTTTTAGCGCTGACGAGGTTAAAGATATAAAAGGTTTTCCCACTGTTACAAAGAAGAAAATGAAGAACCTTCAAAGCGGGCATAGCACTGAAGTTACCTATATAAAGTCCGACTACAATATCGGCATTGAGGACAGCCTTTTTTCAGAGAGGTTTCTAAAACAGCCGCTGAAGAAATGGATAGAATGACAAACCACCCCTGCCCCTCCTTAACCAAGTAGGGGAGTTGATACCCCAAAAAGCTCCCCTCCTATTTTAGGAGGGGATAAGGGGTGGTAAATAAAACATGACAACAAATATCCATAACATTAAATTGATTAAAGAGAGAGGAAAACAAATCAGAAACAGCCTTAAAGCCTTAATTCTGCTGGTCGCATTCTGTCTACCGTCCTTTTCATACGCAGCTGATGTTTCCATTCACGGCTTCTTTCAGGGAAACTATTCTCTTGGCACAAGGTCAAATCCTGACGGCGGGGACTTTAAGTGGGCAGAGGAGAGGGTGCAGTTAAAGCTTGATGCTAATAAAGAACTGTTCCGCCTCTTTCTAAAGACTGATGCCTTCTATGATCACATTGATAGAAAAGCCGGCATGGAATTAAGAGAAGGTTATATTGATTCCACTGCCTCGAAATGGGATATCAGGGCCGGCAGGCAGGTTATAACATGGGGAGTCGGTGACCTCATATTTATAAACGATGTTTTCCCGAAAGACTATGAAGCGTTCTTTTCAGGCAGGCCGATGGAGTATCTGAAAAAGGGAGTTGACGGAGTAAAGATCGGGGCATATCCTGAATTTGCCTCGTTTGAATTTATTGCCATACCGATTTTTGAGCCCAACAACTATCCCGATTCAAAGAGGTTCTATATGTTCGACCCCATGCCGAATGTCACAAACAGGGAAGAAAAAGACCCGGCGTCAAATTTTGAGAATACGGAATTTGCTGCAAGGGCTTACAGAGATATAGCAGGTTCTGATGCCTCAATATATTTCTATCGCGGCTTTTACCGCAAGCCGTATATGATACCCGATGACCTGAATAACACAACAAAAATCACTTTCCATTATCCGAAGCTTTCTGTTTACGGCGCAAGCCTTCAGGGGAGGGCATTGGACGGAGTTGTGAGCTTTGAGGCAGGGCATTATGATTCAAGGCAGGACAGAAAAGGAGACGACTACACAGTGCCTAATTCCCAGACAAAAGCCCTTGTCGGCTATCAGCGGCAATTGTGGGAGGACTTTACAATAGGGGTGCAGTATTTTACCGAATATATGCATAACTATTCCGAATATAAAAGAGCGCAGCCAGGAGGGCTTCCAAAGGACAGGAAAATCGGACAGCTTGTCACGGTGAGGCTGACTCAGATGTTAATGCACCAGACCTTAAAGCTCTCCCTTGTTTCTTTTTACAGCACATCCGAAGGTGATTACCTGATAAACCCTGAAATTAAATATAACTTCTCTGACCATCTCTGGGCTGCTATCGGAGGTAATATCTTCGGCGGCGGCGAGAAATGGAGCCAGTTCGGGCAGCTGGCGAAGAACGACAATGTTTATGCCCAGGTGAGATATGAGTTTTAAGAAGGGCATCGAAAAAATACTTGACAATCTAATCAGAGTAAATTAATATTAGTTTATGCTAATAAACTTAATAGAAGGGGTGGTTTGTGAAGGAATCAGCGGACTTATTTAAAATTCTTTCGGTTGATAAGAGAATCGAAATTGTTGAACGCTTAAAAAAAGAGCCTATGAGCGTTAACGCCTTGGCTGAGGCGTTGGGAATAACACAATCAGCAGTATCCCAGCACTTGCGGGTTCTCAAAAGTGCAGGTCTTGTGAGAGACGAAAGGCAAGGATACTGGATTTACTATTCTTTGAATAAAGATGCCCTTGAAAAATGCCGTCAAAGACTCAATCGTATTTGCACCTGCGGTTGTTTAGGCGGACAGCTAACTCTGGAAAGAAGACAAAGAGACAGTTCAAAAACAAAATAGGGGAAAATTTTTTTACCCATCTACTTAAGTAAATAAGCAATAACTTAAATAAAAGGGAGGTGATAACAATGGCAAAAGGCACAAAGGAGACCAAAGAACAGCCTGAAGAAAAAAAGTCCGAAGTTAAGAGCGACTCAAAGTGTTCCTGCGGCTGCGGTTGTATTCCGCCTATGAAGACAAAATAGGCAAATCTTTTTTGAGGGGTGGATTGATAAAATCAATCTGCCCCTGCCTTTAAAAAATCACACGGAGGATAAAATGAAAGAGGTAATATTGGCGGCGGCTTATTGGCTTCATCTCACAGCAACGGTTGTATGGATTGGAGGAATATTTTTTATCCTTTTTATTGCAATACCATCAGCCAGGCAAGTTTTAGGGGGAGAGGCAGGCAAGCTCATAGCGGAGATTTCCAGAAGATTTACTCCCTTGGTGAACTATAGTATAATTCTCTTGATTGTTACAGGGCTTGCATTAACAGGATTAAATAAACAATTCATGGGAATTGGAAATTTTGGAAACAATTGGACTTTGACTCTAACCTTGAAGCATCTTTTAGTTTTAGGAATGATTGTTATTCATTTTTATAGAGGGCTGATGCTGGCGCCTAAGATTGCAAGAACAGAATCCGTTGCCGGAAAAACATCTTTACAGAAATTCTCTCTGAATTTGGTGAGAGTAAATTTTTGTCTGGGAATGCTGGTGTTATTGCTCGGTGGAATTACATCTGTTCTCTAAATTCATGGATTCAGTATCTCTACGAGCCGTATACAAGTGCGGAATGACGAGGAAAGGGGAGGTGTAACGATGGAAGAGATAAAATTAACAAGTCTTTCAAGCTGCGCGGGTTGAGCGGCAAAATTCAGTCCTTCGGACCTGTCCCAGGTTCTGGGGCAGCTGCCAGCTTTAACAGACCCTAATGTTTTAGTGGGTTCATCCAACTCCGATGATGCAGGTGTGTATAAGATCACGAATGATATCGCTGTTGTGTTTACAACTGATTTTTTTACGCCGATAGTTGATGACCCTTATTCATTCGGAGCAATTGCTGCTGCGAACTCATTGTCAGATGTTTATGCAATGGGAGGCAGGGCAATAGCATCTTTAAACATGGCAATGTTGCCCAGTGATTCGAAATTCTTTCCGTATATCAGGCAGATAATGCAGGGCGGCATTGACAAGATGAAAGAAGCCGGAGTGTCGGTCATAGGCGGGCATACAGTCAAAGACAAGGAACCTAAATTCGGCTACGCTGTCCTTGGGCTTATTCACCCTGATAAGATTCTCGACAATGCAAAGGCAAAGCCCGGGGATGCGCTTATTCTCACAAAAAAAATAGGCACAGGGATTGTTTCTACAGGCATTAAGGCAGGGATGTGCAGTAATGCTGTAATCGCAGAACTCACTTTATCAATGGCAGCGCTGAATAAAAGGGCAAGCGAGATAATGCTTGGGATTGGAGTAAGCACAGCAACGGATATAACAGGTTTTGGCCTTATAGGGCATCTGAGTGAAGTGCTCAATGCAAGCAAGTGCCAGTCCCGGCTTTATTCAAGCCGTGTGCCTTATTTTGATGAAGCTGTAAGGCTTGCTGAAAGGGATATTGCGCCGGGAGGCTCGCTCGGTAATCTTAAAATCTATAACCCGATAATCGAATGGTCAAAGGGTGTCAGTGATTCTGAACAGGTTCTGATGAATGATGCTCAGACATCAGGCGGCCTTCTTATCTTCGTTCCTCAGGAAAGAAAGGATAAACTTGTCGGAGCCCTGCAGAAAGAGAATATATTAGCTGCCCACATAGGCGATGTGCTTTCTGAGAATATAAAAAGCGACAAAAAAATATTTGTAGAGAAATAAATGTCTTTTGCTTTTTATATTTTTCTCTTTTCTGTAGGCGCATCAGTCGGATTCCTGTCCGGGCTGCTTGGTATCGGCGGCGGCATTATAATGTTCCCGCTTTTGCTTTATGTGCCGCCATTGCTCGGCCTTGAGGGAATTGCAGTAAAGAGCATCACCGGCCTGACCATGATACAGGGTTTTTTTGCATCATGCGCAGCCATGCTTTTTTATAATAAGCATAATCTTGTGAATAAATCCCTTGTGCTTACACTCGGCTTGTCTTTATTTATATCGTCTCTCACAGGGGCGTTTGTCTCAAAGGCAGTGCCTGACAAACCCTTGCTTTTTGTCTTTGGGGCGCTGGCCTTGATTGCCTCAATTATGATGTTTATCCCGAGGAGTTACGCAAAAGATGAACTTACAGAAGACAAGGTCAGCTTCCACAAAACAACAGCAATAATAGCAGGCATCTTTCTCGGTTTTCTTATCGGCCTTGTGGGGCAGGGAGGCGCTTTTATAATGATTCCGACACTTCTTTACGTTCTTAAAATTCCTCTGAGGGTTGCCCTTGGAAGCACACTTGCAATAGGGCTTTTCTCTGCCACAGCCGGGTTAATCGGAAAGGCGGCAACAGGCCAGGTTCCTTTTCGCATGGCAGCGCCTCTGGTGTTGGGGGCAATCCTTTCGGCGCAATTAGGCAGTTTTGCCGGTAAAAGGACCAAGACAGAATTTCTCAGGTGGCTTTTAGCATTCATAATTTCCGCAACAGCAATAAAGGTCTGGATGGATATTTTTTAACTTTTATAATTCATTGGTGTTGATGCAGGTTAGCCCCCTTTCATTTTCTCATGCTGCTGTAATATAATAATTTGGATTTGCTCCATTTAAGATTCTATAAGAATGTGTCATAGTTATGCTTGTTGGTTATAACAATAACGTAACCTATAAGGGAAAGGTTTATCATGCCCAGACAGAGGACAGCGGATTGAAAAATCCTATCATAGTCACGCTCTTGTACTATAAAGGCACTATCCTTGCCTCAAAGAAAACCAATTATTCCCACCTCATCGGGAGCAAAGACATCAAAGAATCCGTCAGGGAGTTAATGAAGGAGCAGCACAAGGCAATACTGAAAGAATTGATAGCAGGGAAATATACAGGCGAGGCCCAGGCCGGGAGCCCTGAGCCTGTAGCAGATGAGAGCAAAGCAGAAGTGCAAAATGCAGTAAGCGCGGGCCTTTCTGAACAAGGTTCAAAGGGCGATGCAGATAAAACACTTGATGACATTCTTCTGGACTATATAATAAAAAGGGAGAAAAGCAAATGACCCGGTTTTCCAGTTCAAGGGATATCGGCCAGCTTAAGAAACAGGCCAGAACAGTGCGCACAGAGATACTGAAGATGCTCACAGAAGCGGGCTCAGGCCATACAGGCGGTTCACTCTCCGCAGCTGATATTGTGACAGCGCTGTATTTTTGTAAAATGAGACACAATCCAAAAGACCCAGCATGGAAAGAAAGAGACAGATTTATCCTATCAAAAGGCCACGCCGCTCCTCTTTTGTACACGGCGCTTGCACTTTCCGGATATTTTGATAAGTCATTGCTTAAGACATTGCGGAAGATTGGAAGCCCGTTACAGGGGCATCCATGCTCAAAACTGCTTCCAGGGGTCGAGATATCAACAGGTTCATTAGGTCAGGGGCTCTCTATTGCAAACGGGATGGCCATGGGGCTTAAGATGGACGGCCTGAACTCACGTGTCTATTGTCTCCTCGGGGACGGCGAGACCCAGGAAGGGCAGGTATGGGAAGCTGCAATGAGCGCCTCTCATTACAGGCTTGATAATATATGCGTAATAATTGATAACAACGGCCTTCAGATTGACGGGCATTGCTGCGATGTAATGGCGCTTGAGCCCATCGTTGATAAGTGGGCTGCATTTGGCTGGCACGTGATTGACATTGACGGGCATGACATGGTGGCTGTAATTAATGCACTCGATGAGGCGGAAACAGTAAAGAAAAAGCCTACGGCAATAGTTGCAAGGACAGTTAAGGGCAAGGGAGTCTCCTTCTTCGAGGGAAAAGTCAAGTATCACGGTATAACTCCTACAAGTGATGAACTTGAAAAGGCATTGGGAGAACTAGAGGACATAGACAATGGGTGAAAGAGCAGAGAGCAGAGAGCACGGAGCAGAGAGCACGGAGAAAAAAAAGATAGCAACCAGAGATGCTTATGGAGAGGCGCTTCTGGAACTCGGCAAAAAAAGGAATGACGTTGTTGTTCTTGATGCCGACCTTTCAGGCTCCACAAAAACAGGGGCCTTTGCAAAGGCATTCCCCGGAAGATTTTATAATATGGGCATTTCAGAACAGGATTTAATCGGGACAGCAGGTGGCCTTTCCCTTACAGGCAAGCTGCCGTTTGCCTCTACATTTGCAGTGTTTGAGACAGGCAGGGCCTGGGAGCAGATAAGGCAGACCATTGCCTATTCGCACCTGAATGTAAAGCTTGTTGCAACCCACAGCGGCATTACTGTTGCCGAAGACGGCGCATCACATCAGGCCATAGAAGACATAGCGCTGATGAGGGTGTTGCCAAATATGACGGTAATAGTCCCTTCAGACGGCATTGAAACAAAACAGGCCATTGCCGCAATAGCAGACTACCGCGGCCCTGTATATGTCCGGCTGGGCAGGTCCAAGGTGCCTGTGGTAATGCCTGAAGACTATAAATTCAGCATAGGCAAGGCACATACATATCACACAGGGAAAGATGCAAATATAATAGCAGCAGGAATAATGGTAGATGTAGCGCTCAAGGCCATGGGAATCCTGAAAAACGAGGGAGTTGATGCCGGTGTAATAAACATGTCTACCATAAAACCGCTGGACAATGATGCAGTCCTCAGAGCTGCAAAGGCTTCAGGGCTTATTGTAACAGCAGAAGAGCACTCCATTATAGGAGGGCTTGGGGGAGCAGTCTGTGAATTCCTTTCAGAGAATTATCCTGTGCCGGTAAAAAGAATAGGCATTAAAGATACCTTTGGATGCTCAGGGCCTTCTGATGAATTGATGAAATTATACGGTTTAACTGCTGATAATATTGTGAAGACAATAAAAGAGGCGTTGAAGAGATAATTATGATACATTTTACCAATGTCTCCAAGATTTACGAAAACCATGCAGCCCTCAGGGATATAACCTTTTCAATAGAGAAAGGGGAAATGGCTTTTATAACAGGGCCGAGCGGCGCCGGAAAATCAACCCTTCTTAAGATTATTTATCTTTCTGAAAAACCTGATGAGGGCAGCGTAACAATTGCAGAGTGGGAACTTAGCAAGCTCAAAGAGGCAAGCATTCCTTTTTTGAGAAGGAATATAGGCGTGGTATTTCAGGACTTCAGGCTTCTGGACAACAGGAATGTGTTCGATAATATTGCCATGGCGCTGAGGATAAGAGGGATGACGGAATATGAAGTAAAGGAAAGGGTCATGGAGGTCTTGAAGACAGTTAACCTCAGGCATAAGGCTGATAGTTTTCCAAAGACACTCTCAGGCGGGGAACAGCAGAGGGTTGTTATTGCACGTGCAATAGTCGGAGAGCCGACAGTGCTCCTTGCCGATGAACCTACAGGGAATCTTGACGCTGACACTGCAGCCGGAATTACAAGGATGTTCAAGGAGATAAATGCAAAAGGCACAACAGTGCTTGTTGCTACACACAACAAGGAACTTTTCAGAAATACCGGCAGGAGGGTAATCAAAATTGACAACGGAACCATTGTAAGCGAGGAGATGGGCTGATGTATATATTATATTCTCTCAGGCTTGCTATTCAAAGCGTATGGCATGAAAAGTGGATAAACCTCCTGTCGGTGCTGACGATAGCAGCAGGCCTGTTCATGATCACCCTTACATTTTTTTCTGTTTATAATATGGATCTGGCAACAAAAAAACTTCCGGAGAAGTTTTCCATGATGCTCTACCTTAACAATGACCTGTCAGAGCAGGAGGTAGGGAACATAATGTCAACACTGAAAAAAAATATCGCTGTTGAGCGGGCAAGATATATCTCGAAAGACAAGGCGCTGGAAGAACTGAAGGGAGTTCTGAAGAATGCAGACTATGTGCTTGAAGGCATAAACGAAAACCCCCTTCCTGCATCCATAGAGGTGAAACTGAGACAGGAGTCTGTCAGTATCTCAAAGGTAAAAAAGCTTGCCGCAGATATCAGGAAGATTAAAGGCATTGAAGAAGTAGAATATGGCGAGCAGTTTCTGAACTCTATCCATTCCATAAAGGCAGGCGCGCAGACACTCGGATTGCTCATGATAAGCGTAATGTCCACGGGTGTTATATTTGTATGTTACAGCACAGTAAAGATCATGTTTTACCGCAGGAAGGAAGAGATAGAGACCTTTAAACTCCTTGGGGCCACGAGAGGATTTATAAGGGCCCCATTTGTCATAGAAGGCGGCATCCTTGGTATTGGCGGAGGTGTGGTGAGCCTTATCGGCACAATGGCATTATACTATACCCTGTTTTATAAACTGGCCCTTACTATGCCTATCTTCAAGATTATCGTGTTCCCATCCGAGGTATTTATTGCGCTTCCTTTTGTTGGCCTGGCGCTGGGGATTAGCGGCGCCGTAATAGCGCTTGGCAGAATAAGGTTTTTCTGAGAAGATGCACGATACACGATACACGATGCTCGATACACGGAAAAGACAATCTCTTCATTTTGTATCCTGCATCTTGTATCTCGCATCAATTTTTCTATTAACCGGTACTGCCTTTTCTGCTGAAACCCCCAAGGAAGAATACAAGAAGCTTCAAAAAGAGATTGATACGCACAAGGAAAAAATTGAGAAGACAAGAAGGGCGGAACATTCAATACTTGAAGAGCTTGACAGGGCCAATAGAGACCTCAATCATGTGCAGTCAGAACTGAGAAAATACAGGGCTAAGCTCAGGATTACAGAAAATGAGATACGCAAGGTTGAGGCAGAGATAGAGGCAAATAAGGCCAGGCTTGCAAAACAGGCCGAGTGGCTGAAGAGGAAACTGCGCATTATGCAGAGGCATGGATATTCAGGCGACATAATACTCCTGCTCTCGACCTCTGACGACATATCGCAACTCATGAGGAGATGGCGGTATATAAAAGAGATAACCTTCTATGACCATAAGATGCTGGAGGGCTACAAACAGACTATAGATAATCTTGATAAACAGGAGAACCGTTTAAAATCGCTGCGCGCTGAACTTAAGGCGAATGAAGAAGACATAGAAGTGAACGAGGCATCTATTCTGGAGAAGAAAAAAGGCAAAGAGATACTCCTTTCTTCTGTCAGGAAAGAAAAATCCTCTTATGAAAAAATGCTGAAAGAACTGAGGGAGGCATCCAGCAGGCTCCTCGAGATAATAAGGCATGCGGAAGAAACAGAGGCTTATGCTGCCAAAGGTTTTCACAACCTGAAGGGAAGGCTCCTGTGGCCTGTTTACGGCAAGGTCACAATCCCGTACGGAGCCCAAAAGGACCCCCAGTTTAATACCCCTGTGTTCAGAAACGGCATTCACATAAAGGCAGAAGGCGATTCTAACGCAAAGGCGGTTTACAGCGGCAAGGTGGTATTTGCAGAATGGTTTAAAGGTTATGGCCAGCTTGTCATAATAAGCCATGGAGAGGGGTACCATACCCTTTATGCAAATTTAGCAGAGATTTTTTATAAGGTTGGAGATATAATAAAAGAACAGCAGGTAATTGGAAGGGTGGGGGAGTCAGGGACCCTGAATTCTTCAGGGCTCTACTTTGAGATAAGGTATAAAGGCAAACCGCTTGATCCGGCACAGTGGCTGAAAAAAAGATAACCTCTCGTTGCGAGTCGAGTATCCGGCTTGGCAGTTAAGAGGGGCAGATAGATTTGGAGGGTAAGAAGATAATGAAAAAGAAAAAACTTATTTTGATAATAGCGCTTATATTGGCTACTGCAATAAGCGGTATTCTCATAGGCAGATTATCCGTAGGCATTGTGAGCGCAGAAGGCGAAGGCTATGAGGACCTTAAGATATTCACAGAGGTGCTTTCTATTGTCAAGAGAAACTATGTTGAAGACGTGAAGATAAAAGATATGATATACGGAGCGATAAAAGGAATGCTCAGTTCTCTGGACCCTCATTCAGGATTTATGCCGCCGGATGCCTATAAGGAAATGCAGGTTGATACAAAAGGTGAATTTGGCGGGCTTGGCATACAAATAGGCATAAAGGATGCAACCCTTACAGTGATAGCTCCTATTGAGGACACGCCGGCCTTCAATGCAGGGATAAAGGCAGGCGACAAGATAATAAAGATTAGCAGCGAGTTTACAAAAGATATGAGCCTGCATGATGCAGTCAGTAAGATGCGCGGGCCCAAGGGGACATCCGTGGTAATTACAATCATGCGCGAAGGCTGGAAAGAAACCAGGGACTTCACAATTGTAAGGGACATAATAAAAGTAAAAAGCGTGAAGGCCAAGGTCATAGAAGGCAATATCGGTTATGTAAAGCTTAATCAGTTCCAGGAGCGTACCTCTTCTGACCTTGCAGTTTCGCTGGCTGATATCACCAAAGAACCGGTGACTTCTCTTATCCTGGACCTGAGGAATAACCCGGGAGGGCTTCTGAACAGCGCTGTTGAGGTTTCAGGCCAATTCCTGCCATCCGGAAAGGTTGTTGTTTTCATAAAAGGAAGGTCAGGAGAAAAAACAGAGTACCGTACTGAAAGTGAAGGGACTGCCGAAGCCGGAGGAGAAAAAACAAAACTTAAGACTATGCCCATGATCGTGCTGGTAAATCAGGGCAGTGCAAGCGCCTCAGAGATTGTTGCAGGCGCGCTTAAGGACTGGAACAGGGCTGTGGTGCTTGGAGTGCAAACCTTTGGGAAAGGCTCTGTCCAGAGCGTAATCCCTCTCAGTGACGGCTCAGGGCTCAGGCTCACAACTGCACGTTACTATACCCCAAAAGGGATTTCCATTCAGTCAACAGGCATAACACCTGATATCGTCGTAAAGCTGGAACAAAAAGGCGATGCCAAGGAACATCCTGTCATAAGAGAAAAAGACCTTGAAAGGCATCTGAGGAATGATCAGTCCGATGAAAAGACAAAAGAACCAGAGGAAATGGCGCCTGTAGAAGTTGGTGAAAAAGACGATGTTCAGCTTCAAAGGGCAATAGACCTCCTTAAGTCATGGAAGGTATTTAAAGAACTGCCAAAGGCATCGTAAAAAAACAGGGTTCGAGGGTTAAAAGGGTTCCAGGGTTCGGGTGAAAAAACTTGACCCCTTGGACCCTATCTTTAAATGAAATGTCCAGAATTATTTTTGATATAGAGACTGCCGGCAAGGACTTTGACTCCCTTGATAAGGGCACCCAGGAGTACCTGCTGAAGTGGGCCGAATCAGAAGAAGATATTAAAGACGTAAAAGAAAGCCTGTCTCTTTATCCCCTGACCGGTGAGATAATTACCATCGGCATGCTTAATCCTGAAACAGATAAAGGCGCAGTATATTTTCAGGCGCCCCAAACACAGATTGCGCCCTTTGAAGAGAATGGGATAAGGTTTGAAACAGGTTCTGAAAAAGATATACTTGAAAAATTCTGGAGCACAGTAAAGAGTTATAAAGAGATAGTAACATTTAATGGAAGGGGTTTTGACTGCCCTTTCATACTGGTCCGCTCCGCAGTGCATAAGATAAAACCCACAAAAGACCTCATGCCCAACAGATATAACGGCTCCCATATAGACCTGCTCGACCAGCTTACTTTTTATGGCGCATCAAGGCGCAGGTTCAGCCTTGATATGTGGTGCAAGACCTTTGGCATAAAAAGCCCCAAGGAAGGCGGCATAACAGGATATGATATTAAAGACCTGTTTGCAAACAGGAGGTATACTGATATTGCAAGATACTGCTTCGGGGATATCAAGGCGACAAAAGAGCTTTTCAGTTATTGGGAAAACTACATAAAGTTCTAATAATCCCCTCTATTTTTTCATTTATAAGCAGGATATTGCTTATTTTACTCCCTCTCCCATTTGAAACAACTCTCAATAATAAGTTATCATTTTTAAATGCTGATTAAACCATTCTCAACAACAGGAATCGGAAGCCTTCCTTATACAGACCCTGAAGAGGCATGCAGGAATGTGCTCGAGACATTTGACATACCTTTCTGGCCTCAATTGCCCAGGTTGTCTTTCAGGGAATGGATGATACCGCAGTATTCAGAAGGCATGCCCTATGTGAAGATTGACCCTAAAAAAGAAACGATATGCATAGACAGAAGCAAAAGCGATGAGCTCGAAAGGTTTTATGAAAGCTATGAAGACAACAGCAGGATTGCAATCTCAGAGGATTATGCAAAAGGGCTTCATACATTTTTGAGGATAGTAAAACAAAGGTTCAAATTTCTGAAAGGGCACATAACAGGCCCTCTGACCTTTACGCTCGGGCTCAAGGATACAGAGGGGAGGCTTGTTTATTTTGATGAGGAATTAAGGGAGATAGCCCTCATGCTTCTTAAGGCAAAAATAAGATGGCAGGTTGATGTGCTGAAGCAATTTGCAGATGAGGTGATAATTTTCATTGATGAACCGATACTTTCTGCATTAGGGAGTTCTGCATACCTTGGAGTAAACCCGGGCGAGGCCATGAGGCTGATTGAAGAGACCGCAAATACAGTGAAAGAGGCCGGAGGCATCTCAGGCATACACTGCTGCGGAAACGCCGACTGGCCCTCTGTGCTCAAAAGCAGTGTAGATATCCTGAACTTCGATGCTTATGGCTATTTTGATGCCTTGTCAATATATCACAGCGAGGTCAGGGGATTTCTTGAAAAAGGCGGATATCTTGCATGGGGGATTGTGCCTACAACAGATGCAATAAAAGATGAATCATTCTATTCGATAAAAAAGCGCTTTAGCTACGGGATTGAAAAACTGTCGAAATCAATCCCGTCAGACCTTATACTTTCCAGGATGATACTTACACCTTCATGCGGCACAGGCTCAAGGAGCATTGAAGAGACAGAGAAAATATTCCAGCTGCTTATCCGCATGGAAGAGGCATTTGCATGAAAAAGGGCATTTTTATTTCCCTCGAAGGAATTGAGGGCACAGGAAAATCCACACAGGCAAAACTGCTCTCAAAACATCTTTCCAAAAAAGGATATAAGACAGCGCTTACGCAGGAACCGGGTGGCACGCTGATAAGCAGCCAGATAAGAAAAGTCCTGCTTTCAACAAAACATCACAGGATGGATTACATGACAGAGCTGCTACTTTACAATGCAGCGCGCGTCCAGCACATAAAAGAAAAGATACTTCCTGCACTTAAGGAAGGCAAGGTTGTGATAACAGACAGGTTCAGTGATTCAACTGTTGCATATCAGGGCTATGGAAGGGGCATAAGCCTTAAGCTCATTGATTCCCTCGATAAAGCAGCAACAGGCAGGATGAGGCCTGACCTCACAATACTCCTTGAACTTGATGTAAAGACAGGGCTTATGAGAAATAAGCACATCAATAAAGTTGACAGGCTTGAGCTTGAAGATATCAAGTTCCACGAAAAAGTCAGAAAAGGTTTTCTTAAACTTGCTGCAAAAGAACCGAAGAGGATAAAGATAGTCAAGGCATCAAAGGCACTTGACGAGGTTCACAGGGAGATTGTGAAGATAGTGGAGAAGGCTTTGAAATAATGAGTCTTGGAATTTCGGGAAAAGCGAAGGTCGGATATTATATGTTAGCCCTATAGATATCGAAATAATTAAATAGCAATACCGTAAGGAGCGAAATAAATGGAAGACAGCAGAACTTATTCAGTTTATCCAAGCGATTTGAATATTTTTGTAGCGTTTCGACAATTCGGAGACTATCTTAAGGAAAACAATTATGAAGGGGGCAAACAGACATCAAACAGTCATAAGTTTAAGCTAAACGTAAGTCCCTACAGAACCTTACTTGCCAGTGATTTCAATGAATTTATAAAACTCCTGGAAAAATTTCCTAATGCATTACCGCTTGAAGTACATACGAGTTGGAAAAAGAAATCCAATATCATGCTTGCAAATTACATCCATATTAGCAAGTCAGAATTGATGGTCTCTGTTAATTCTGATGACTTAGATATCATTTCAGCCATTCACGATAAGCTAAAAGAATGTTTTCAAGCTGCCAATCCTCATCAGGAGCAAATCGAGCGCCTGTCTAAATATAATTTAAAAAAATCTATTTTCCTTGCTCATAGATTTGACGAGTATGGCAATAAACAGGCGGAGACATTAAATAGATTTCTGCGACGTCTAGGTTTTGATGTAAAAGAAGGTTCAGGATATGAGGCTAAAGACATTCCTGATAAAGTAGCAAGCAAAATAAGATCACAAGACATTTTTATATCTTTAGTAACGCCTGGGGATACAAGCTGGATATTATCTGAGGCAGCTTTCGCTAAAGGAAAAAATAAATACATTATTATAATCTGTCAAGACGATGTTACCTTTAACAAAGGTATAATTGGCGGAGATTATGAACATTTATCTTTTCCGAAGGATAGTCTCGAAAAATGTTTCTCAGCCTTGGTTGATGCCCTACCAGTTTAAATTACGGAGAAAAACATAGGGACACTGAGCCTGTCTAAAAACTAGCATTCCCGCATAAAGTCGTCATTCTCGCGGAAGCGGGAATCCAGTGTTTTCAATACCTTTTGGATCCCCCGGTCAAGCCGGAGGATGACAAATACTGAGTTTTTAAACATAGCTCCGCTTCCCAGTTTTTTGCATTGATTTAAATGATTTTCTTATTTTCTCTTTTTAGCCAAATATGCTATATTCCCTCCATGAAAGCAGTAAATATCAACTTGATATAATTATTGTCAGATGCAAGAAGCGAAATTAACAAATAAATGAAAATACTCTCACCGGCAATAATCGTGTCCATGATTTTGTTTGCGTCATCGCCGGCGATGGCTGACGACGATTATGTGAGCTTTGCCAAATCATTACCGGCTAAGAAGTATGATAAAAACCTTCCGTCTATTCCAACCGAACAATGGCTAAACTCGATATTGCCTCGCGGTATTGTAGCGGTGTGGGGGAACAATATAACGGATTGCGGAGAACAAACCGGCGATCCTGCAATAGATAGAGGACGCGACATGCCATTGTGTGCTGAGATAGAACTTAAACAGAAAGATAAATCAGTTGGCTATCTTCTGCTTTTCGTTGGTACAGAGGAAAAGGGCAAATTGAAAGAAACTGCCGGACTATATTACGGCTATATCAAGCAGGGAGACAAAACCATAGACCTCAGAAAACTACAAGAAATTACAAAGCTGAAATGACCCATATGTAACAAAGCAATCAAAGCGACAGGGAATAGCCCCTGTGCTTTTTTGCAGGAACTGGTTGCCCCTGGGCCTGATTTTAGGTTGTTTTGCCTTCCCATCAACACAAAACTCATTGCATTGCATTTTGCTATGAAATGAATTATAATGAAACAACGCATATTATTCCATTTATCCGGAGGATAACACCATGGCAACAGCAGTCAGGATATCAGAGAAGCTTGTCAGCGAAGCAAAAAAAATCAGCAGGATAGACCATAGGTCTTTGACCGGACAGATTGAGCATTGGGCGCTCATGGGCAAATGCGCCGAGGAAAATCCTGATTTAACCTACTCACTCATAAAAGAGATTTTGATTGGGATGGAAGAGCTGGAGCACGGCGAGAAATCCGAATACAAGCTCGGATAAAGGTTATGAGAATATTTCAGTCAAGGTCCTTTGAGCGGAAAGCAAAGAAAATATCAGCTCAGGAAAAAGGAATATTAGATAAGGAAATAAGGAAGATTGCTGATAATTTGTCTATTGGAGATGAAAAAAAAGGAGACCTCAGGGGAATATTTATTCATAAATTCAAGATGAAAACAGCCGAGTATCTCCTTGCTTACCGGGTTACCGGAAAAGATTTGGAGCTAATCATGCTCGGCCCCCATGAAAATTATTACAGGGATTTGAAAAACTATTTAAAGAGCCGATGACTATCAAACATAAAGCAATAGCATTATTTTCCGGCGGGCTTGACAGCACCCTTGCAATCCTCAGCGTATTGAGGCAGGGAATAGATGTCACTGCGATTACGTTCCTCACTCATTTTGGCTGCGACATCTCGGATAAATCCTCCTGCTCAAAAGACCCGTTCTCCGCAGCAGAGAAATTCGGCTTTACTGTAAAGCTCTGCCACCTTGCAGATAAGTTCATCGAGATTGTTAAAAATCCAAAGCACGGCCATGGCAGAAATATGAACCCGTGCATTGACTGCAGAATACTTATGCTGAAGGAAGCAAAAGAACTAATGAGCATGACAGGAGCTGATTTTATAATAACAGGAGAAGTAGTCAGCCAAAGGCCCATGAGCCAGATGAGGAATACTATTTATATGATTGATAAAGAGGCGGGTGTAACAGGCATTGTCTTAAGGCCGTTGAGCGCAAGGCTTCTTGAACCTACGCTTCCCGAGACAAAAGGCGTCGTTGACAGGGAGAGGCTTTATGGTTTTCATGGCCGTTCGAGAAAACCCCAGATGGAGCTTGCCAAAGAATTCGGGCTTACGGAATACCCAATGCCGGCAAGCGGGTGCCTCCTTACAGAGCCGAATTATTCTTACCGGCTGAACGAGCTTCTTGAGCACAGCCCATCCCTGTCTTTAAATGACCTGAACCTTCTAAGGCTTGGCAGGCATTTCAGGATGTCTCCAACCTGCAAGGTAATAGTCGGGAGAGACGAAAAAGAGAATGACATGCTGGAGCAGTTTGCAGGAGATGATGATTATCTGATGAAGGTAGAGGATTTCGGAAGCCCGATAACTTTTTTATCAGGAGAATGTGAGGAAGCTTTTATTCCTCTTGCAGCTTCAATCTGTGCAAGATATTCGGATGCAAGACATCTTCCTGAAGTTACAGTAACAGTCTTTAATAAAACAACTTCTTATACATTAAAAATTGCTGCTGCTGACGAAAGCCTGCTTGAGACATACAGGATAGAGAAGAAAAACAGAGTATTGACCGTGAAAATATAAATTTTTGTCTGACGGCAGGAGATAAAATAATCACCCGAAGTTTTTAGAGTGAATGCATATGGAAAAGTTACGATACATATGCGACATTAGGGAGTAATGGACCATTATGCACGTGCATACTCAATTTTTAGTAGGATACGAGGCTACAGGAGGTATCAGAAGATGCTTTCAAGCCTCAGGAAATTTACCAGGAGCGAAGT
>JACRGY010000112.1 GCA_016212165.1 Nitrospirota bacterium | reverse complement strand
GCGTCTTCACGCACATGAGTATAGATATTCAGAAAAACCGTGCTGCCTTCTTCAGGAAGATTAGAGAGTATGCTTAAAGGGACATTTACCTGATAACCTATGCCGCCGGCTTCCACGATGACATTATCGGGCCTTCTTGAAATAAGCCTTCCTCTTAATGAACCAATCATTATGCCTCTGCAAGCTGCATTGAGATGACCTTTGACACTCCCGGCTCTTCCATTGTTATCCCGTAGATGTAGTCGGATGCCTCCATGGTCACCCTGTTATGCGTTATCACTATGAACTGGATGTTTGTTGAAAGTTCTCTCAGCATTCTGCTGAATCTTCCGGTATTTGAGTCGTCCAGCGGCGCATCCGCCTCATCAAGGATACAGAGCGGAGTCGGCTTTATGAGGAAGCTTGCAAATAAAAGAGACAGCGCAGTCAGCGCCTTTTCTCCGCCTGAAAGAAGGGTTATGTTCTGCAATTTTTTGCCGGGAGGCTGAGCGATTATATCTATGCCTGTTTCAAGGATATTGCTTTCATCCGTAAGGATAAGTTCCGCCCTTCCGCCTCCAAAGAGCGAGAGAAAAACCTCCGAGAACTTTATCTTCAGCGCCTCAAAGGCCTCTCTGAGCTTTTTCCTTGTTGTGCTGTTTATCTTTGTTATCGCCTCTTCAAGTTCTGCAATGGACCTGTTAAGGTCTTCCTGCTGTTTTGAGAGAAACTCATACCTGGTTGTTAATTCTTCATACTCTTCAAGCGTGCCGAGGTTTACGGGCCCGAGTTCCTGAATCTTTTGCTTGAGTTCAGTTAGCCGCTCTTCATCTTCAGGCAAAAGTGGCTCTGTTTCAAGCGAATCTATTTCTGTCCCGTAATTCTGCCTTATATTTTCAGCGAGGTTTTCAATCTTCAGCCTGTGCTCTGCCCGTTCGACATCAAGACTTGAGACTCTGGATGTGAGAGCATCTATCTCATGCCTGAGCGCCTTGACTGCCTGCTCATATGAGAGCATCTGCTGGTTTTCCTGTTCAAGCGCCTCTTTCCTTGCAGATATGTCCTCCCTAAGCCTGTCCGCATTTAAAACCATGCCTTTTATTTTCTCTTCGTTTTCTCCGGACTCTGCCTCTCTCTGTGAGATGCGCTCCTCAACAGATTTTATTTCGCCATTCAAAAAATTGTCCTTCTGCGACAGTTCTTCCAGAGCATTGCCTGTTGTCTCTATCTCTTTCTGCACCGCCTCTATCTTTTCTTTATGAGCTGTTATTGACAGCCTGAGGTCTGTTATATGCGAACGGTCTTCTTCATATCTCATCTTCGTCTGGATTATCTCTTCCAAAAGGCCTGCCATATCTTTTTCTATGGCGCTCTTTTCTGATTCTCTCGTCCTTATTGCTTTTTCCTTTTCGCCTATCATGCTTTTTAGTGATTCCTTTTCCCTGACAATCTCTTCAACTTCTATTGCAAGATAGGCAAGTTTTCTGTCTGTCCTGTCTTTTTCTTCCTGATAGTTTGCAGAGGTAAGCTTTGAAAGCGACATCTCTTTTTCTGCATCAACAATAGCAGCCTCAAGGTCCTTTATGCCTGATTCTTTCTCTGAAAGTTCCTGCTGGAGACTGTTGATGTCTTCCTGCAGCATAGATATGGAATCTGTTTTCTGGCCTATTAACTCTTCAATCTCCCTTAACTCTCTTTTCCTCTTTAAAACGCCTCTGCCTTCTCCGCCTATGACTGCGCCCGAAGGCTCAACAATCTCACCGTCAAGAGTTACAAAAACTGTTGAATGTTGAATGTTGAATGTTGAATGAAGTTCAAGGGCTGTCTTCAGGTCTTTTACAATGAAAATGTTTCTTAGAAGATTTTTTGCTATGCCAGCAAACTCTGCATCCACCCTTACAAAATCTGCTGCCCTCCCGATTATGCCTGCGGGGACGTCAGGTAATTCATCAGCTGTTCTGGAATCAAGCGAGATGAAGGACATCCTGCCGCTGCCCTTTGATTTCAATGTGGAAATGGCAATCTCAATGTCAGCGAGGGATTTGAGTATGAACGAATTTATTTTTTCCGAGAGGGCGTTTTCAACCGCCTTTTCATATTCAGGTTCAACATTGAGTAT
>JACRGY010000012.1 GCA_016212165.1 Nitrospirota bacterium | reverse complement strand
CTGCTTTAGACCGAGAATGAGCGAAAATATAATGCCTTCCCCTGTTTGAATCCATTTATTTATACTCCATCCCCTCAATCTTTATCTTACCTACCACAGAAAGTATCTGCGCCTGTTTATCCATATCCCCTGTGATAAGCCTTATGTGCGCTGCATCTGCAGGAAACTGGCCGAGTGTAGGGTCAACTGCAATCCATTGTTTAACAAATATCTCAGGCCATGCATGATAATAGAAAAATCCGTCTTTATACGTAAGGCCGAGTGCAATCCGTGTTGGTATCCCTGCTGCGCGGGCTAATGCGGCATAAAGCGTTGTATGCTCATTGCAGTCGCCTCTTTTTGTCTTCAGCACCTCTGTTGCCATTGGAATAGTTATTGCCGGAACTTTCTCGATATTCTTATATACCCATTCATAAATCAGCCTTGCTGCCTTCAGCTTATCCTTTTCACCTTTTACAATCTCCTTTGCCATCGAGATAATCTGCGGATATCTTGACTGAACAAACATCGTATCTTCAAGGTATTCTTCCTGATGTTTTAAGCTGATAGCTGAAGGCTGATAGCTGAGGGCCTCTTTTCTTATCTCCAGCATATTACCTTTAAAATGCTGCCTCCCGCCCTCCAGTTCAAGCCCTTTAAAATCAATTCCTGAAAGCCTCACCTTGAGGTAATTGGTATCATGAGGAAGCCTTAAATTAAACGGCACTGCAACCTGTGCTATAAGGTCCAGGGATGGCCTCTCAATCCGCATTGCGTTTTCTTTAGATTCTTTGATGAGGGTAAATCCCATCGGGCTTTCTTCTCTAAGGACTTCACCTTTTTCCGTAAGCCACATAAAAAACTCAGCGCCCTTAAACACCCCCTTTACCTTAAATGCATCCTGCTTTATGCCCATGGCAGTAATCGGTTCTTTGCCTGTGACTTCTATAAACATATTTTCCTGCGTAAGAGTTGCCGGGTCAATTATTGCCATAGTGAATTTCCTGCCGGTCTTTAGCCCCTGTTTAAGAATATCGGGGACAACGGAAAGGTTTAGCGCCGGAGCATCCTTTAAACGGATGACCTTCTCTGATTTTGCTCCCGGAGTCTCTATTTCGACGTTAAGGTCTTTATCCTTGACCCTGCCCCTGATTGTCATATCCGCATCTGATTTGAGCGCAAAATCAAAAGATTTAAGCCTCAAACCAGAGTCCAGAAAGGCATTGGTTATGGTCTCTATCTCCTTTTGGGTATCCATAACATTAAGCCTCATTTTCAAGCGTTCAGAGACCTTGTATCCCTCGCCCTTTTTTTCTATCTTCCTGCCGGCATACCCTATCTTTTCTCCCTTATAATAAACCCCCATCCATTGCTCCCCGAGTAATTCATCAGGAATAACAGCCTTATATGCAGCAGGCGCTATATTCTGGTTTAATCCGTAATGTCCGAATAAAAGGACAGCCATTGTGACAAACCAGAAAATAAAAATTCCAGCATATGAGATTTTTCTGCCTGAAATAGTCATCATGCTTATATGCAATTTTAGCTAAAAAATACAAATTAAGGAAGAACCTGAAATTAAAAATACAGTTTGCAAAGCATTTCATTTACTGCTACACTTTTTTTAAAAATCAGCTTTTAACCTGTAAACTTTCAAGAAGGAGGTTGTTATGGAAGGTAAAGGTATAAATTTCGCTGCATTTCCGCAGGCTGCAATTAAGGTTCTGACAACTCCTGCCGCTTTTTTCAGGGAGATGCCAAAGACAGGAGGATTTGTCGAGCCTCTTATATTTATGGTAGTGATGGGTGTTATATCCGGCCTCATACAGGCCGTTCTTAGCCTCCTTGGCCTGAGTATAGCCGGAGGAATAGCAATGGGCGTGGCAGCTGTAATAATGATGCCTATTTTTATCGCGATATTCGGTTTCGTGGGCGCTGCAATACTCTTCGTGATATGGAAACTCATGGGTTCACAGGAATCATATGAAACAGCCTACAGATGCGGAGCATATATCTCGGCATTTGCGCCAATAGCTGCAATTCTCAGCATCATCCCTTATTTAGGGGGCGCAGCAGGCATTGTGGCCTATACTTTCTTTCTTGTTGCCGCGAGCATAGAGGTTCACAAAATCCCTTCCCAAAAGGCATGGCTTGTATTCGGCATCATTGGCGCGATACTGATACTCCTCAGTATAACCGGACAGATAGCAGCAAAGAAGATGCAGGAAAGTACCTCCAAGATGCCGCAGATAACTGAAGAACAGCAAAAGCAAATGGAAGAGGCTACAAAGAAGATGAAGGAAAGTGTCTCCAAGATGCCTCAGGGCGGACAGATGACTGAAGAACAGCAAAGGCAGATGGAAGAGGCTGCGAAGAAAATGGAAGAAGCGATGAAAAATATGCCTCAGAAACAAGAGAAAGAATAATAAAAAGACACCCATTAAGGACGTGATTCTCTCCTCTTGTCACTCCTGCTTGTCAGGAGTCCTTCTGAAAAGAATGATTCTGGACAAGCCAGAATGACGAAAAAGAGTCAGGACAACCGAGAATGAGCGAAAGACTTATACTATTGCCGGCTTAAAAAAAACCGCTCAAGGCTAATCCTGTTGTCATAAAAAAATCCCCTTACTATTTCCCGCCAACTATTTTGTTTCGTTTCTCTCTTCATATCTTTTATAATCTACCATGAGATTTATCGCAGACCTTCACATGCACTCGAAATATTCCCGCGCAACAAGCCCTGACATGACCCCTGAAAACCTCTGGAAATGGTCGCAGTTAAAAGGGATAAAGGTCATCGGAACAGGCGATTTTACGCATCCTGAATGGCTCAGTGAGTTAAAGGAAAAGCTGGAAGACTGCGGGAATGGTTTATTCAAACTCAAAAAAAAATACAGGCATGATGATATCCCTGCCTCTTGCATCTCTGACATGTACTTCATGCTCACTGCAGAGATAAGCTGCATTTACAGCAAAAACAGCAGAGTGAGAAAGATACACAGCATTCTTTTGGCCCCTGACTTTACTGTTGCCGGAAAGATTAATACTAAACTTTCAAAGATAGGGAATCTCTCGGCTGATGGGCGACCTATCCTCGGGCTCGATGCAAAGAAACTCCTCAAGATAGTCCTCGATGCATCTGATAAGACAATGCTCATCCCTGCACATGCATGGACACCTCATTTTTCCGTGTTCGGCGCAGCCTCAGGTTTTGATTCTCTGGAAGAATGTTTTGAGGAACTCACCCCTCATATTTATGCGATAGAGACAGGGCTTTCCTCCGACCCAAAAATGAACTGGAGGCTTTCGCAGCTCGACCGGATTACACTTACATCCCACTCCGATGCCCATTCTCCTCCAAAGATTGGAAGAGAGGCCAATATACTTGATACCGAGATATCGTATACATCAATAACTGATGCGATAAAAACAAGAAAGGGCTTCACCGGCACGATAGAATTCTTTCCTGAGGAAGGCAAATATCACTATGACGGCCACAGGACATGCGAGGTAAGCCTGTCACCCGAAGAGACGATAAAAAATAATTACCTCTGCCCTGTCTGCGGGAAAAAGGTAACTATCGGAGTCATGCACAGGGTCTCAAAACTTGCTGACAGAAAAGATGGTTTCAGGCCAAAAGATGCACCTGTTTTTTATTCCGCAATTCCACTTCAGGAAATTATCTCAGAGACGTTAAAAGTCGGCGTAAGCAGCAAGGCTGTTCAAAAAGAGTATTTCAATCTCCTCGAAAAACTCGGCAATGAATTTAAAATACTGATGGACACTCCAATAGAAGATATCGGAAAAGCCGGTAATGCACAAATCGCAGAGGCGATATCGAGAATGAGAAAAGGCGAAGTCCATATCGCACCCGGCTTTGACGGGGAGTACGGAAAGATAAAAATATTTGAAGAGGTCGAGAGAAAAAAAACAAAAGGGCAGGCAAGATTGTTTTGACTAAGTGGTTGACATGACTAAGTGGTTACTTGACAACTAACTTTATTTTGTGTTACATTGTCTTACAAACATGGAGGTTCTGCAATGAAGGATACAATCACAATAAGACTGCCTGAAAAGCTTCAAAAGGAACTCAACACTGTTGTTAAAACAGAAAAGACCTCTAAAAGCGAGATAATCAGGGATGCCATTGCCCGCTATGTTGCTGTCAAGCGTTTCCAGCAATTGAGGAAAAAGGTTCTTCCTTTTGCCGAAGCAGAGGGCTTGATTACGGATGAAGATATTTTCAAAGCAATTTCATGAGGGTTGTTCTTGATTCCAATGTCATTATCGCAGCCTTTGCTGCAAGGGGACTTTGTTCCGAGGTCTTTGAAGTATGCCTTTCAGGCCACTGCATTGTAATAAGCGAACATATCCTGTCGGAAGTAAAAACAAACCTGACAAAAAAAGTGCGCCTTCCGGAGAGTGTCGTGAAGGATATCATCGGATATTTAAGAGATGAGACTGAAAGGGTTAAGCCTCGTGAGCTTGCTGACTCGCCATGCAGGGATAAGGATGACGACATAATAATCGGGACAGCATTGAGCGGCAATGCCGAATTTATCATAACCGGGGATGAGGACCTTCTTGTTTTAAAGAAATACAAGTGGATAGATATTGTTACCCCAAGAGAGTTCTGGAGCAGGCTGAAAGGATAGATTCTCGAAGCTTTAGCGCAGAACAGATTAAAGGAGGTGTTTAAAATGCCGAAAACCCTGAGCATACGCATGAATGATAAAGATTACCGTTTTCTTGCGATACTTGCAGAGGAAGAGCATGAAGATGTTTCCAAAAAAGTAAGGGAGCTTGTCGATCTCGGAAGGGTAATGCTTGCTATAGAAAAGTATAAAAAATCAGAGGCGTCCATAGAAAAGGCCGCAAGGATAGCAGGGGTCTCAATCTCAAAGATGATGGACATATTCAAGGAACACGGAGTTGAAGCTAATCTGGAGCATGAGGATTACCTGAGAAGCCTAAAATCGCTGAAAAAAATCTGGTAATGCAGGGGCGTTTCTGACTTCCGCGCTTTTCGAAGCGGAGCATAGACTCGCCGAGGCAAGCTGCTCTATGTAACACCAAAATGATAATGTCCTAAATGGCCAAAATAGAAATGTCCTAAATTGATAATGCTAAACTGCTTCTTTTTATAAGGAGGCAGGGTGTTTGAATTTTTAATAAAAACTTCTCTTCAAATCCGTTGCAAACCCTTACTCCCCTCTTAAAATCACTG
>JACRGY010000011.1 GCA_016212165.1 Nitrospirota bacterium | reverse complement strand
GAATGCCTGTCTCAGAAGTATCTCATCGCCTGATATGAAAACAGCCTTGTCAATATCAAGAAAAACCTCAACATTGCCGCTAACACCTGCGATGCTTGACACACAACTGTTTATGATTTCACTGAGATTGATTTTTGAGAGAGTCAATTCAACAGGCCTTGCAAATGACAAAAAGTCAGAGATAATCCTGTCCATAACCTCAATCTCCTTTGAGATAGCTTCAACTGTAGGAATCAGCGCAGCATCAGCCTTTCTGGAAAGCAGTTTTGTATATCCCGAAATCACTCCAAGGGGGTTTCTGAGTTCGTGCGCGATACCGGCAGACATCTCTCCGAGGCTTGACAGCCTTTTCCTTAACTCTGCCTGAGACTCCAGCGCCTTAAGCTCTGTTAGGTCGGTAAAGACAAGTATGCTGCCTATTTCCTTACCCTCATTGTCGCGCAAAGGTGAAAATGTAAGCCCGAGCCACAGTTCCCTGCCGTCAGATAACTTGTACTGAACCTCTCCCCTTTCAATGGATTTTCTTTCTTTAAGAAGTTTTGCTATCGGGTTTTTAAAAAATTCCTCGCAGTTCCTTTCAATTGCATCTTCTGCCCTTATGCCAAGAATCTTTTCCGCTGATGAGTTCATGGTCTTGATTCTTAAATCCCTGTCAAAACTTATTACCCCGCTCGGTACGCTCTGGAGAATATTCCTGTTGTAGCTTTCAACATCCCCTGCCCTCTGCTCGGCGAGCTTCTTTAACACCTCAAGCTCTTTCTCCTTTTCTTTCAGCTTGGAAACAAGCTCATGAAATGTATCCACAACAAATCCTACATGTGAAGTATCCTTCTGTTCTGTTTTTTTCTTTTCCTTGTTGAATTTCAGAAATGCCCTGAATAAATAGAAGAAAATAAATATTACAATCAGGAATATAAAAAGAGGCAAGTATGCTGCTTCAGGGCTCATCTAATCCTCAGATACCAGTGAAAAATCTCCTGTGCAAAAAAGAGCGTTATGACTGCGCCTGCGGCAAGAAACGGGCCGAAGGGTATCTTGCTCTTTCTTCCTTCGCCTTTAAATGCCATCAGGAATATGCCCCAGACCGAACCAAAGAGACTTCCGAGAAAGGTTGTCAGCAGGACAGACTTCCAGCCCATCAAAGCGCCGACCATTGCCATCATCTTTATGTCGCCTCCGCCCATGCCTCCCCTGCTGAGGACAGCAATAAGGTAGAAAAGGCCGAACCCTGTGATAGCGCCGATAATCGTAGTCTTAAATCCCATCAGAGACCATCTTAAAAAAGGGTCGTAAAGCAGGAATGAGCCTGCAATCAATCCTATCAGGATGCCGGGCAGCGTTATGCTGTCGGGTATTATCTGAAAATCAAGGTCTATAAATGTTATGACTATCAGAGAAGAAACAAATGCAAAATAAAATAATGTATGCCACCCCATTCCAAATCTCCATAGAACAGCCGCATAGAAAAAAGCATTCACAGCCTCAACAACAGGATACCGGAGAGATATATTCCCCTTACAGGCCCTGCACTTCCCTGCAAGCATTATATAGCTGATAATCGGTATGTTATCCCATATCTTTACGGGAGTGTTGCATGACGGGCAGTATGAAGAAGGCAGAATTATTGATTTGTCTCTCGGAATTCTGTATATGCAGACATTCAGGAAAGAACCGACAATAGAGCCGAAAATAAAAACCATGACGTAAAGAGTCAGAGCGTGCATATTTATTCCACCTTGCTTATCTCTGATACCTTCTTATTTATATCCTCAATCTCGGAATCAAGCTTCTCTATCTCGCTTATAGCGCTTGTTATAATTTTGTCCTTCAGCACGTTCTTGTCCTGCTGTTCCCTCAGCTCAAACACGCGCTCTCCAATAAGCCTCAGCTTTTCAGCCCTTTCTTTCTCTTTTTTATCCCTGTCGCTTACAAGCTTGATAACCGAAAATTCAATCTTCATCCTTTCAGACAAAATGGAAGAAAACCATTTTATCCTCTCTATGCCTGAATCGAAATTATTCTTAATCTTCTTCCACATAAAACCTCCTTGCCTTTAATGCTAATTCATTTAAAAATCAGGAGTCAATTCACCTTTAAGCAATATCTCATAATAACATAACAGGCGTTGTTGATTTAAAAGTTTTTTATCTTTTTTGTTTACGTCAAAATATGCTATATTCCCTAATGAAGGCAGCAAACACTCAGTGGTATATTAATTGGTAGTCTCTCGATATGGAGCACATTTATCCCGATATGAAATGGTACGCCTTGCAGGGCCATGACAAGAAATTGGCTCCAAGATGTCGCTATGCAAATATGCACAAGTGTCCACGCTTCTACCAAAGCTACGCACTTTTGGGCAGGTCAGGCATTACGACGTCACTATCACCCGCGGATGATGCGGCATTGATGGCCAAGTGGCAGAAAAGCGATCTATGGCCTGCCATTGCCGAGCATGCGACATCAATCAGCGGAAGCGACGGGAAGAAAAGTCAATTTTCAAACTTCTGTCCTGAAGTCACATTCGACACTTTCGGTTTATTCGCCTCGTCGCTTTGCCGATACACGGATGAGTCCGACCGCGAAGCAACCGAAACATGGCTCTTAAATCACGGACGCTCTTTCGCCGAAGACTGGCGCTGGGAATGGGCTTCGGTGATCCCTATGCACTACACTGAATGTCCTTTGTACTCACAGATTAATGCCTCCCATTCCATTGATAGAGTTCATGACTCATCTCAAAAGATATTTAAAAAAATTTGGAATGATCCTGTATGGAGTTCAGTAATTGCTGCCTTAATTATTTCTATTGCGACTGGTAGTTATTTTTTATTTTTTAAAAAGGAGACAGCAACCCAAGAGAAAATACCTAAACCTTCAGTAGAATATCGAGTTGACCAGAATAACACTAAAAAAAATAGTGGACTGAAGAACTCAATAAATATTGACCGCTCTAATAATGCGACAATAAATCAGACACAAAACGTAAAAACTGACGATAGTAATGCTGTCCCAAGTCGTTTAAAAGAGGCATTAAAATCACTCGACTCAATAGATGCATACTTATACTCCTCTATTGACTACGAGCCAGACAAATATCAATCATTACTTTCTAGAGCGCGCATGGAGATAAAATATATTAATGATATTAGAAATCGCACACAAGATTTAATATTGAAAACGTATGATTGCTATCATGAAGCAGGTGAAATCTGGAATGAAAATAGTCCATCTGCATTACTAACTCAGGGCGTGACAAGTCTGTATGATGTGGCAAGAAATCAATTTCATATGAGCACGTTGCCTAAGCTTCATCTTAAGTGGAAAGAATGCGCTGCGAATCTAAAAAAGGCACACGAGTATTTCGAGATAGAGCAGTAGGAGATAGTTTTTTGGGTCGGGTCTTGTAATATCACTTTTTAAAACGAAGCAGCAGGACAAAATTCAGCCCGTCTTAAACAATTCAATCTTCCCCTTCCAGAACATTTCAAGCCCTTTTTTCAACTCGGGGAATGTATTTAATTCAGCATCCTTATCAATCAATGCAAATGCCTCTTTCCGCGCTGTATCAAGAAGCCTTGCATCCCTCACAATATTTGCAAGCTTGAGGTCAGGCATACCTGCCTGCCTTGTACCGAAAAATTCTCCCGGCCCTCTGATATCAAGGTCTTCCTCCGCAATCCTGAATCCGTCATTGGTTTTTATCATTATATCAAGCCTTCTTCTTGCATCTTCGCTT
>JACRGY010000111.1 GCA_016212165.1 Nitrospirota bacterium | reverse complement strand
AGGCTTCAATTTATAATCGAGGCGCTCACATTATCATTCATAGGAGGCGTTATCGGCATTATAGCCGGAATATCAACTTCTCACATATTGGCAGTATTTGCAGGATGGACTACGATAGTATCTCCTCTTTCAATCCTGCTTGCATTCGGATTTTCAGGACTTGTAGGAATATTCTTTGGATTTTATCCTGCCTATAAGGCATCGCTGCTTGACCCTATAGATGCATTGAGATATGAATAATAGAGTCATGAGTTAAGAGTTAGGGGAAGTTTTAAACAAAATGTAGATTTGATTTTAATAAGGCAGCATTATTTCTCCAAAATCATCGCAGCAATTTCATCTCCGGAGAGTTTTGCGGTAAGCAGGATGTTCTTCGTCAGCCCTTTTTGAGTTACTATATCGATATCGTAATTATCTATCTTTCCGGTCTTCTTGAGCTTTTCGATAAAGACTTCCCTGTCCGTCGGGTTCTTATACAACTTAGATAGATTACCTGCAACAAATTCTTCAAGGGAATCGAATTCAAATATTTTCAGCAACGCCTGATTTGCAAAAAGGATATCGCCTTTCAGGTTGGTTTTGTAAATTCCGACAGGGGCATTGTCCACAAGGTCACGGTATTTTTCCTCTGACTTTTTCAATTCCTGTTCTATGCGCTTGCGTTCGGTGATATCACGAAGGATCGCCAGCGTATAAAAAGCGCTTTTTAAAATATATGTTGATACGTGGACCTCCATATCGAATTCTGATCCGTCTTTTCTTATCCCCCTGGTTTCATAGAGTGTGGGGACATTTTCACCTCGAGCATGCCTCTGTAACCAGTCTAAAATCAAAGGGCGCTGGTCAGGAGCAATGAGATCAAGGATAGGACTTCCGGTCAATTCCTGGGGCCGGGAATAACCGAATAGTTGAAGATACGCGGGGTTGAAAAAGAGTTGAATGCCCCTGCTGCTTACACCGATGGCATCAACAGAGTTTTCAAAAACAGCCATGAATTTGATAGAACTTTCCCTGATGGCCCGTTCACTGTTTTTCAAGTCTGTTATGCTTGCGTTGATATTGTCTGCCATGTTATTAAAGGCATTGCTTAGAACGCTCACCTCGTCGTTTCCTGGCATATCTACTCTCGTGTTCAGGTTTCCTTTTGCAAAACTCTCGGCAGCCTTTGTTAATGTTCCGAGACGCTTTGTAAGCAAAGAGCCCATAAAGACACCTATAATCGCAAAAACGGCAATTCCTATGGATGCGATGCCTATACTCTGCCTGAGTGTTTTGCGATAAGCCTCATTGAGTTCCGCATGTGAGAACTGCATTGCAAGGACACCGAGTTTGCCGGCATTGTTTGAAATTTCAAGGGTGTGCCAGAACAGATATTCTTTGTTTTCCAGAGGGAAGATATCCGTCCCTATTTCATAAGGCATTGTGCTGACGACGATACGGTCCCTGTGGTCAGCCAGAAACACATGGACGATCTGTTGGTCTTGCCTTAACTTTGATATGTACTGCTGAAGCTCAGCATATTCTCCTGTCATCAGTGCAATGTGTGAGATGTCTCCAATCACTGCAAGGAAAGTCTGCTCCCTCAGCGCAAGCTGGTCATTACTTATTTCACGTGACACGGAGATTGTGTGCCAGAGGAGCAGTCCCATTAATGCGGTCTGGAGGATCAAGATTGCAGCTGCAATGCGATATTTCAAGGAGAGTCTATTCACCATATTTCTCAAGAAGTTTTTTGTATATGAGGACCTGATCATATTCAGCATCGTCAACAGGCCTGAAGAACCTGTTGTTCACGGATTTAAAAATTATTTTAAATTCCGGCTTAACACCTGAAAGGGTTGTGGAAAGGATGGTCTTTTTAATTAAATTGCGTTCCTTCTCCGGTACCCTTGAATGGACAACGAAAAGCGTCTGTGTGATAGAGGGAGCTGTCATTATTGCCCTGAATTTGACATTCATCTGGGATTCAAAAGCCCGCTGCACAGGTCTGCCTGCAACACAAACATCTATATCACCGATAAGGAGTTGCTGCAAACATGAGTCGTGTGAGCTGAAATACCTGAACTTGACATCATGCCTTATGTCAAGTCCGAGCTGAATAAGGCTGATTTTTCCGAGGTAACTCACTGCAGCGACCTTTGGCGGAAGCCCGATAACTTTGCCCTTCAACTCTTTTCCTTTTTTTAAAGGACTTTTTTCAAGAACCAGAAAATCAGCGTTTAGCGGCTCATTGCGAGTAGCAACAGGCAGATACCCTGCTTTTCTGGCAATAGTTACATAGTCGAAGGGCTGGATGAAAGCTATGTCGTACTCCTGTTGTTCAAGGTTCTGCATGAATTTTTCAAAGGTGTCTGTGCTCTTCAATAAAACATCCCGGTCAATGGCATGACTTAACTCTAATGCTATCGGAGCAAATAGTCCCTCTAAGGATGTTATAGCCAGGAACGGAAAAACGCCGAAGGTGTAACCCGATTTTTTTGAAGCTGTTTCTGCGCTGCCTGCATAAGCAAAGCTGACAGACCAGATGAATACAAAACATAGCAGCAGTCTGCGCAGATTAAAAGTTGCATATAGGCGATTAAACATTTTAAATTATTCCGATTGAGTTAGTCATAATTTTACCAAAGGTGGGTGTAAAGATACAATGTCTTGCATTAAAGCATCGACAGAGAATTTACAATTTAAAATCTGATAAAATGTAGACTGATATGGAAAGATTCGGTCAATAGATACGAGAGAGTCGAGGGTAAGACTTGCATATTGCCTTTCTGTTAAATTTAAAGATGCTATGAACTAATGGTTTGTCGCATTAACGGTCCGCTTCCTACCCTTATAGAGATAATAGACACCTCTATTGTAAACGTCTCCCTGGACCATATCCGTAAGATTAAATATATTTGCATAGTAATACATAATTGTATTATAATGTAAATAAATTATGAAGTCCTATAACGAAAGATATATTAAAGACTCGGAGATTATGCAGCTTGTGATACTCCATGCCCTTTATTCTTTAAAGGAAAGCAAAGACGTCTGCTTTCAGGGCGGGACTGCTCTCAGGTGGTGCTATAGCGGAAGCAGGTTTT
>JACRGY010000110.1 GCA_016212165.1 Nitrospirota bacterium | reverse complement strand
GCAGGTAAAGGGTTTCGGTTAGAACAGGCTCTGTGGTATATATTTCTCCGCTGAAGGCCTTAAGAAATTCGGTGCACTGGCTATGCTTTCCTTCGCTTTTATCAAGCAGTGCGACAAAGGCGCCTGTGTCCAGAAGGATTTTATGCATGTTTTTTCAGTTTTTTTAGGAGGTGTTTCCTGTGGGACTGTCCAAGGTCTGAGATGCCGCTTTCAACAGCGCCTATAAGGTTGCTGACGCGCTCATACGGGCTTTGTTCTTCCCTTATCTGTGATTCTTTAAGAAATCTCTCCAGTGCTATTCTGACAATATCCGAGCGTTTCAGATGAAGCCTTTTTGCATAGCTGGATATTTCGCGCTCAAGATTGTCCGGGAGCCTGACTGTTAATTGAGATTGCATATATCCTCCTCCATTTAGAAAATGTAATATATTGTAATGCAATGCAATGCATGAGGTCAAGCGTATCGTCAGTTTTTGTGAGAGTGTCAGATGTGCTAAAGTATATATTAAAGGGCGTTACGGAGGGTTTTGAATGGCGTTTGTGATTGCGCTTGCAGGAAAAGGCGGGACAGGCAAAACAAGCATATCTGCGCTGACTGTCAAGTATCTCGTTGAAAAAAAGAAAAAGGCCGTGCTTGCTGTTGATGCTGACAGCAATTCCTGCCTGAACGAGGCATTGGGCGTTGACGTCCATGCAACTATCGGACATCTGAGAGAGGAATCCCTCCAGACAATAAGAGGCGGAACAGAAAGGCCCGGCGGCATGTCAATGGAGCAGTTGTTTGACTATCAGGTTCAGCAGTCAGTCATAGAGGCAAAGGGTTTTGATTTGATGGTGATGGGAAGGCCTGAGGGCCCCGGCTGTTACTGCGCTGCGAATAACATAATCAGAAAATACACCGACAAGCTTTCAGAGACATATTCTTATGTTGTGATAGACAATGAAGCGGGCATGGAGCATCTGAGCAGGAGGACTACGCATAAGGTTGATATGCTTCTGATAATAAGCGACCCGACTGTAAGGGGCATCAAAACAGCAAAGAGAATTGCAGACCTTGTAAAAGAGCTTGACCTTGATATTGATAAGCATATGCTGATAATCAACAGGGTAACAGGCGATGAGGGTGATGAACTCAAAAAACTTGCCGAGTCTCTCGGACTTGAAGTTGCGGGTCTTGTTCCTCAGGACAATAATGTTTTTCAATATGACCTTCAGGGCAAAGCAATAGTGGAACTGCCGGAGGATTCACCTGCCATAAAAACTGTTTACGATATTCTTGGTAAATTTGTGTAGATAACGCCTGCCTTCCCCGCTCTAATCAGTTTTAATCTTTCTCAAAAACTCCGCAATCTCTTCAGGCAGGGACGTGTTTATATACATGCCTGAGCCGAGTTCAAATCCTGCTGTCTGAATTACTCTCGGCACAATGCTCAGATACCAGTGGAAGTATTCAGAGCCGCTTTCCTTCGGGCTTTCAGAGCGTATGACATAGTTATAGTCTGGGTTGTCCAATCCGTGATAAATCTTGGAGAGAACTGTTTTTAGATTATATGCAAGGTCGGCTATCTCCTCATCGCTTATGTCTCCGAAAGATGCATTATGCTTTTTGGGGAATATCCATGTATGAAACGGAGACAGCGCCGCATACGGAATGAATGTCACAAAATGGTTTGTATCCAATATTATCCGCCTGCCTTCTGCAAGCTCTGACTTCACAGTAGCGCACATCAGGCACTCTCCTATATTGTCAAAATATCTTGTTGTCTCATCTATCCTGTCCCTTACCTGCATCGGCGTTACGGGCGTGCCTACAATCTGTGAATGGGCATGTTCGATTGATGTGCCTGCCTTCTCCCCGTTGTTTTTGAAGATTATTACATGCTCAATTCTGGGATCGTTATAGATGTCAAGAAAGCGGTTTTTGTATATCCTTAAAATATCAGCTATATCCTCTGCAGGCATAAGAGCTGTTGGCGTGTTGTGGAGGGCTGACTCTATTATTACTTCGTGCCTTCCGACACCGGTGACAAGATGTTTCAAGCCTTCGTTTATCCGCTTTCGTTCTCCTTTAAAGCTCAGCG
>JACRGY010000109.1 GCA_016212165.1 Nitrospirota bacterium | reverse complement strand
CTTAAGGATTGTTACGATTCCAAGTTTATTAATCTTTTGGAGGTCTTCAGTTTTGACGTATCTGGGCATACTGGCACATCCTGATATCATGAATATGAAAAATATGAATAATGTTGCAATGTTCGTTCTGTATATCATAAGTTTTTTAGCGCCAACCAGTTATTGCCTAGTCACACGACTATAGCAGAAAATTTTTGAGCCGGTCAATAGCTGTTGAAGGCAATATTAATACGGTAAAATGGGGTCAGCGACATATTTTAATTTAAACAACCCCCTGTATCCCCCTTTACTAAGGGGGAATAAAAAATATCACTGTCCCTTGCCTTGAAGGGATTAAGAGGAGGTCAGGTGAGTTGCCAAACATTTAAAAAATTGTATAATAGATACAATAGAATCGGAGGTGAGAAGATGCAGAAAACATTGTCAGCAGATTTAACAAGAGTGAGCAAAGACAGGGTTAAGTTTGAAATTACAAAAAATAATTATGAGGCATTCTGTAATGCTGTCGGGCTTTACAGAAAAGAATTTCTCGAGGCTCTTAAAAGGTCCGAAGCAGACCACAAGGCAGGACGTATAACAAAGAGGAAATCCCTCATCGAGATCACTTAAAAGACATGGTAGAAATTTATACTACTGCTACCTTTGATGAACTTTTCCGTAGACTCCCCAAAAAAATTCAGCTCAAATCAGATGAGAAAACAACGCTGTTTAGAGGAAACCCTTTCAACCCCATACTCAGAACCGAAAAACTCCATCCAAAAGGACATGACGTCTGGAGCTTTAGAATCGATATTCACTACAGGATTGTATTCAAGTTTACAGATAAGAACTCGGTTGAATTCCGCTTTATAGGCCACCACAATCAGATTTACGATTACAATATCTTCGGCTGATGCCTTAAACTTTCCCTTGTCAATCTCCGGTTATCAAGGATATAATAACCATCATGCGCATTACATTTAAATGGTTAAAAGAATTTATTAATATCTCCATCAGCCCTGAAGAGGCCGCTGAAACACTTACTATGATAGGCCTTGAAGTCGAGGGAATCGAGCGGTTCGATGACGATGCTGTATTTGAAGTGAATGTTACTCCGAACAGGCCTGACTGCCTCAGTGTTTTCGGTATCGCAAGGGAGCTTTCGGCAGCCCTTGATTTACCTCTTAAATCCCCTCAGTATAAGCTGAAGGAGGATGCTTCAGAGACGGACTTTAAGGTGGAGATTTCAGATGAGGGTTTATGCCACAGGTACGCCGGAAGGATCATTAAGGGGATAAAGGTATCCAATTCTCCTGAATGGCTTAAGGACAGGATAGTTAAATGCGGAATAAGGTCTATAAATAATATTGTTGATGTAACAAACTACGTTCTTTTAGAGCTTGGCCATCCTTTACATGCCTTTGACCTCAATACTCTCAACGGGAAGACAATAAAAGCAGGCGTGGCAGGGAAAGACAATGATATAGTGACCCTGGATGGAGTTGAAAGGAAACTGCCTGCTGATGCGCTTCTTATATGGGATGCAAAAAATCCTGTTGCAGTTGCAGGTATTATGGGAGGCGCTGACACCGAGGTGACTGATTCTACAAAAGATATATTCCTTGAGAGCGCTTATTTTGAGCCGGCGTCAATAAGGAGGACGTCAAAGGCATTGGGGCTTAAATCAGAGTCTTCTTACAGATTTGAGAGGGGAGCGGACATAGAGTTTCTGGATAAGGCGCTTGACAGGGCAGCATCCCTGGTGCAGGAAGTTGCAGGCGGCACGATTTACAGGAAGATTGATGTTTATCCAAAAAAATATGTGCCCGTTCCTGTAAATGTGAAATACGATACGGTGAACAGGGTTCTTGGAACAGATATCCCTCATGCAGCGATGATTAATATGCTCAGGAAATTAAACCTTAGCGCAGATGCAAGCCCGGATTCCTTTACAATAACTCCCCCTGCATTCCGGCTTGATATTAAGAGGGCGGCGGATGTTATTGAAGAGATAGCCCGTATTTATGGTTATCATAAAATACAGACAACTATACCTAAGGCAGGTATTACGGCAGTAAATTCAGACCGGAAACGCACTTCTGTTTTAAAGATAAAAGATATTGTAAGGAAATCAGGATTCAATGAAGCGATAAATTACAGCTTTATGAATGAGGCTGATCTGGACCTTCTCCATATTCCTGAAGGAGACGGGAGGCGCAAGGCTATTTCCATAAAAAACCCGCTCAGGAAAGAGGACTCATTGCTTCGTACAACGCTTATCCCGGGTTTAATCGGGAATTTTATCTATAATTTTTCAAGGGGGATTAAGGACGTAAAGATATTCGAGGTATCCAGGGTATTCGAGGATATAGGAAGGCCTCTTCCGCTTGAGATTACGTATATGGGAGGCATCTATTATGTGGAAAAACTGCCTTCTTTATGGAAAGAAGAGGCTGGCAGCTTTTATCTTGTCAAAGGCATGATTGAGGCCTTGTTTGAGGACCTGCATGTCAGAGGCTATACGTTTTCTCCGACGCGGGAAACGTTTCTTCATCCCGGACAATCATGCGATATCCGCGTTTCAGGCTCGAATGTTGGTTTCCTCGGCGCGCTTTCACCTGTGGTGACAGACAAATTGGATTTGAAGGTGCTGAAACCCGAGGTTATTGTATTTGAAATAGACATTGATAAATTAATTTCCATGCTCCCTGTTTCGCTGGAATATTCGCCAATACCAAAATTTCCGTGCATAGAACGCGATATAGCAATCATTGTGGCTGAGAGGCTCAGTTCATCCGATGTCGGGAACCTGATAAGGGCCTATCCCTCGGAACTCATAGAGGAAGTCTCTATCTTTGATCTCTATAAGGGTAAACATATACCCGATGGTGAAAAGAGCCTTGCATTCACAATAAGGTACAGGTCAAGGAGCAGGACGCTCACGGAAACCGAGGTAGAAGACCTGCATCAGAATATTGTCAAATATATCACAGCAGAGACAGGCGGAAAGCTGAGAGTCTGAGGGTCTATTGAGGCCGTTTATAGGCATAACTGCGGACGTTGAGGATAAATATCTAAAACTCAATAAGCAGTATGCAGTGGCTGTTGAGGCCGCAGGCGCCTGCCCGGTATTGTTAGCTCCTTCCAAATGCATTGAAAATCTTGCGTTAAATATTGACGGCCTTCTCATCCCCGGCGGCGATGACCTCCACCCTTCTTATTACAACGAAAAAGCAAATTATGACATGAAGCTTGTTGACAGGGCCAGAAGCGGCTTTGAATTAGCGCTGATTCGTGAGATAATCAGGTTAAGAAAGCCCCTGATGGGCATATGTTATGGCATGCAGCTTATCAATGTTGCTTTTAAGGGAAGCCTTTATCAGGACATAGGGTTGCAGGTGCCTGTGGCGCTTGACCATAAAAGGGACTATCATGTAATCAGGGTTAGTGATAATAAGTTTATCGGGAAGGGTGAGTTTACTGTGAACAGCTCCCATCATCAGGCAATAAAGGTTCTCGGCCATGGATTAAAGTCAATTGGCATGTCTGCCGATAATATCATAGAGGCCTTTTGTAAGGAAGACTACCCGTTTCTTCTGGGTGTCCAGTGGCATCCGGAACGTTTACAGGATAAACTGTCAGAAAAGATATTCAGGTCATTTGTGGAGGCATCGCTTGGGAGGAAATAGGTTTTATGTCTTAACGTCAATAGCAATTCTTTTTTTGCTTGGTTATCTGACATATGAGATACTCCAGCCATTTCTTGCCGCCCTTGCATGGGCAGCGGTTTTCTCTATAGTCTTTTACCCTGCATATACTTTTATATTGCGGTATACCAAATCCATGGTTTTTGCATCTTTTTTGACTGTTGTATTAATTCTTTTTGTAATAGTCGGGCCGTTCCTTTCATTGTCTTTTGTTCTTCTGAAAGAACTGAGAGCTGTGGCCGAGAAGCTTGATAATGAGGCGCTGGATTCCATAAAAGGCGTCTTGAATGATCCAATGATTTCACGCCTTACGGCAAAGCTCCAGTCCCATTTTGGCATTAAGGACATAGAAATAGGCGACATTATAGTCGGGAATCTCAAGAAATTCGGCGGAAGTTTGTTGAACAATCTTTCCTCGTGGGTTTCTAATATTGCCAGGATAATTATAGATTTTATATTTATGTCTTTTGCTATATTTTTTCTCCTGAAGGACGGCCCGGATTTTTTAAACAAAATAAAGGCTTATCTGCCGTTTTCCGATGAACAGAAGGCCAGGCTTGCATCCCAGACCAAGGATATGATTGTATCAACAGTTTATGGCGGTATCATGGTTGCGATTGTCCAGGGATTGCTCGGAGGGATCGCTTTCTTTGCGCTTGATATTAAATCTCCTGTGCTGTGGGGAACTACAATGGCAATAATGTCATTTCTGCCCATGCTCGGGACCTTCACAGTATGGGGGCCGGCGAGCGCTTATCTGCTCATACACGGCAGTTACATTAAAGGTATAGGGCTTTTGCTTTTCGGGAGCCTTGTGATAGGCATAGTTGATAACATACTTAAGCCCATTATAATAAGCGGCAGGACCAAGATGCCTACACTGCTGATTTTTTTCAGCGTGCTTGGGGGGATAAATTTTTTTGGGGTCATAGGGTTCATAATGGGGCCGCTGGTTTTGGCCCTGTTTATATCAGTCTTTGCAATATTCAGAAACATAGAAGGAGGTACAAATGCTTAACAGGGAAGAGTTAAGAGAGATTGCAGCGCTTCAGGGCAACGGCAGCTATTTTGTGAGCCTCTATCTGAATGTAAATCCGGTTACCAACGTAAAAGGAGACTATATAATACACTTCAAAAATATGCTCAGGGATATCTCGGAAGGGACAGACAAAAAGATACTTAAAAAAATTAAAGCTGATATCGGGAATATCGAGTCATTTTTTATCAGCAGTAAAAGGGGGTTTAAGAAGGGACTTGCAATCCTCAGTTCGGCTGAACAGTCATTCTGGAAAGAGTATAACCTTGCAGTCCCTGTAAGAAATGAGATTGTAGTTGATAAAACACCGTATATAAAACAGCTGCTTGATATACTGGATAACTATCAGCGGTATGCTGTGCTCCTTGTTGATAAAGAATCCGCGCGTCTTTTCCTTGTGCATCTTGGCGAGATTGAAGAATATGGCGAGATACATACTCCTGATATACCCGGAAAACATAAAAAGGGCGGCTGGTTTTCTCTTTCGCAAAACCACTATGAGAGGCATATTGATTATCATGTAGGCCTCCACCTTAAAGACGTCATGAAAAAACTGGAGTTATTTCTGGCAGAAGAGGAAATAAGGGGAATAGTAATAGGAGGGTCTGAAGATGCAGTTATAAGGGTAAGGGAGATGCTTCCCAGGGCAGCCGGTGAAAAGGTAATAGGCTCTTTTTCTGCCGAGATGTTTGCCGGGAATAATGAAATATTTGAGAAGGTCAAACTTGCAACAGGAGATTTTGAGAGGAAAAAACAAAAGGCAACTGTTTCTGAACTTTTAACTGCTGCAATGAAAAGGGAAAATGCAGTCCTGGGGACAGAGGATGTCCTGAATGCCATTCAGGAGGGAAGGATAATGAAACTTGTATTTATAAACGAGTTCAGGGATTCCGGTTATGCCTGCAGGAAGTGCAGGTACCTTACAAGGCAGAAGGTGTCCCCTTGTCCCTACTGCAGCGGTGAGATGGAGGAAGTCGGTTATCTTGTAGAACTTGCCGCCCAAAGGACAGTTGAGATGGGCGCATTGGTAGAGGTTATATCCGATAACAAAGAGCTTTCAAATGCAGGGGGAATAGGGGCGTTTCTGAGGTTTTAGGGTTTCATAGTTTCAGATAAAATTGCTTTTTGATGAAGATAAGGGTTAAACTACATACAGCCCTTGATTTTAGAATCATAGAAGTTCTGCATTTGAGGTGCGATTCTCCTGCCTCACCGTAGTTGCCAGGAGTTTTAAAATCTATAAAAAAGAGGTTTAATTGTGAAACGTGAAGACTTAAGAAATATTGCTATTATTGCCCATGTTGACCATGGCAAGACCACTTTGGTTGACTGCATGCTCAGGCAGTCCGGGATATTCAGGGCAAACCAGCAGGTCAGGGAGCGCGTTATGGACAATATTGACCTTGAGAGGGAAAAGGGCATTACCATAATGGCAAAGAACACCGCCGTTGATTATCTGGGGACAAAGATAAATATCGTTGACACACCGGGCCATGCTGATTTCGGAGGCGAGGTTGAAAGGACTCTTAAGATGGTTGACGGAGTGCTTTTACTCGTTGATGCATCTGAAGGCCCTCTGCCCCAGACAAGGTTTGTTCTTAAAAAAGCATTGGAACTTAATCTCCCTCCAATTATTGTAATAAACAAGATAGACAGGCCTGATGCAAGGATACAGGAAGTGCTTAACGAGGTCTATGACCTTTTCATTGACCTTGACGCAACTGAAGAGCAGCTTGAATTTCCCATAGTCTATACAAATGCAAAGACAGGTATTGCAAAGCTCGACCTTGATGATGACTCTGAGGACCTGAAGCTGTTGTTTGAGCAGATAATAAAATCAATCCCGGCGCCAGAGGGAGATGAAAAAGACTCGCTTCAACTGCTCGTGACTAACATAGATTACAACGACTATGTGGGAAGGCTTGCAATCGGGAAGATATTCTCCGGCTCTGTAAAGATTGGCGGCTGGGTTGCGATGATAAACAGCGAAGGAGAAGCGATAAAGACAAAAGTTGTCTCATTATACGGATTTCAGGGACTCGAAAGGGTTGAGATACAGGATGCTGCTGTGGGTGATATCGTAGCGCTTGCAGGTATCGAAGGCATAAACATAGGAGACACGATAACTGATATAGAAAACCCCAAGCCTCTGCCAAGGATTACAGTTGATGAGCCGACTATCGCGATAGTGTTTTCCGTGAACACATCTCCTTTTGCCGGTAAGGAAGGAAAGTACGTTACCTCAAGGAACCTCCGCGAGAGGCTCGAAAAAGAACTGCTGTACAATGTTGCAATAAAAGTTGATTTCAGCGGCACAGATTCGTTTAAGGTAATGGGACGAGGGGAACTCCAGCTTGCGATTCTCATTGAGATGATGAGAAGGTAAGGATATGAACTTTCCGTCTCAATGCCTGAGACAATAACAAAGCAGGTTAACGGGAAGACGCATGAGCCAATGGAACATCTTGTTATAGATGTGCCTGAGGAATTTATCGGTGTCGTGACACAGCAGCTGGGGATGAGGAAGGGAAGGATGCAGAAGATGCAGAATAACGGGCATGGAAGGGTGCGCCTCGAATTCAATATCCCTTCAAGGGGATTGATAGGTTTCCGCTCGCAGTTCCTTACTGACACAAGAGGCACAGGGCTTTTAAACCACATCTTCGCTGGTTATGAAGAATGGCAGGGGCCGATGTCAAAACGTTCAACAGGGGCTATTGTCTCTGACAGGGCAGGGAAGTCAACAACGTATGCGCTTTTTCACCTTCAGCCGAGAGGGACTTTGCTTATAAAAGAAAACACGCCTGTTTACGAAGGAATGATTGTAGGCGAGAATTCAAGGGACACTGACATTGATGTCAATGTGATAAAGGAAAAGAAGCTCACTAACATGAGGGCCTCAGGCGCTGACGATGCTCTCCAGCTTATTCCTCCAAAGATTTTAAACCTTGAGCAGGCCATAGAATTCATCAAGGAAGACGAGCTTGTAGAAGTCACTCCCGAATCCATCCGCCTGAGAAAAAGGATTCTTGAGTATAACAAGAGGCCGAAGAACAAGGAAGGGAAGTAGAATAAGCTAAATTTCCCTCCGTAGTTGCTTGACAATCGTCATGCAAGTGTCATACAATCATTATATGATAGTTCTTGATGCGTCCACTATAATCCTGCTTGCAAAGATAGATATGCTTGAACTTTTTGTCTCGAACTTTCATGGAAAGATACTAATACCGGATAAGGTCAAGGCTGAAGCCTGTATGGGAGGGAGTGAAGAGACTCCCCTGATAGTTAAATTGATTGTGGATAAGAAGATTAATGTTTTGAGGGTAAAGGACAACGCTCTCATAAAAAAACTTATGGAGGATTTTAATATTGATAGAGGCGAGGCAGAGGTATTAACTCTCGCCATGCAGGAAAAGGCTGTTATTGTTGCAACAGACGACAGAAATGCCATACGGGCATGTAAGATTTTGAAGAAAGACTTTACAACCGCAATTGCTATATTAATAAGGGCATTTGAAAAGAAACTGATTGATAATGATGAAGCTCTTGCTAAATTGCAAAAGCTTGAATCTGTTGCCCGGTATAGCAAGATAATAATTGAAGACGCTAGGAAGCAGATAAAAGGGGGTGTTTAGAATGTCAACAAAAACCTTAAGTATACGTATGGATGATAAGGATTACCGTTTCCTGTCAAGTCTTGCTGAAGAAGAAAGTGAAGACGTCTCGAAAAAAGTAAGAGAGCTAGTTGACCTCGGGAGGGTGATGCTCGCCATAGAGAAATATAAAAAATCGGAGGCATCTATAGAAAAAGCTGCACGCATAGCAGGGGTATCTATCTCTAAAATGCTGTACATATTCAAAGAGCACGGCGTTGAGGCAAATCTGGAATATGAGGATTACTTGAAAGGCTTAAAGTCTTTACGGAAAGTCTGGTAGGTAGGGGAGATAAAGTTAATTTTGATGTCATTGCGAGCGGAGCGTGGGCAAGATTTGAGTTAAGAAATATGGGAAATGGTCCTCGGAGATTATTCCTATTCACATGCGTCTATACCGTCTATTTTTTCGTTAAGTAAAAAACCATTATTGCTTATATTTTTTAACATAAGCCAGCCTTGTCTGCCAGCCTCATTTTTGACTAAAACCCACCAAATCATTTTCTGAAGTTGTTTTAGCCTGCCCTTACCGGTTAGCTTCGACAGCTCATCGGGCCAAAATTGTTCTATATTTTTTAAAACTTTTCCTTTATACCAGACGTCATAAAAGCCTTCTCCCTTATAAGACAAAACAAATACATTATCGCCTTTACTAAAAACATCAAAGGATTCAGTAATAACGACGACCCCTAATTTAATGATGTGTACGTTGCCCTTAATCGCTGTAAATTGTTCGCCTGGCTTGATGGTAAAGGCAATTGTAGAACTGTCGCTCTCCCTTTTGTAAGCCTTCAATTGCGATTTGGCAATCCATTTTCCATACTGACAGCACTCAAACGGGCAAACATTTTTTTGAATATAGGGGACATTAGGTTTATCATTTTGTGCATAGACAATCGAACATAGAAAAACAGCACAAAACAGTGATAATGCAATTATTATTCTAACCATCTTTTCCTTTTCTCAAAATCAATATGGCACATAGCTCGATTATATACGCACCAATTTCGTTTATTCTCCCCAATCAGGACAAAAAATAGATACGGTTTTCATCCCTTAACCCTTTTTGATACAAAAGCTGAGATTGCCAACATCAACAACTTTCAGCGAAATCAAAAACAGGGACTTTGAGTTTTTTTACGGGCTTAAATTTGTCCTTTGCAAATTTCAATAACCCATCAGTAACATCAGGAGAATAAGTCTTCTCTCCACAACGTTCGCAAACTTCGGCAGGGACATGTTCAACAAGAAAAAACCTGTTTCCCTCTTCATAAGTAAAGGTTGCCAGCATTTTCTTTGTCTCACCGCCACAAAAAACGCATTTCATTTTTTTGCCCTCCTAACTCTGTAATCTATCCACTCCGTCTCATCCGGGTCATAAGCTGTAATAACAACAACTGTTGGTGGAAGTGAAAGCTGCATATGAAGATGCCTGCCAGCTTTAGACCTCCCATAAATAAGACAACTCGGAGAATATTTGTCGTCAGGATATTTTTCTATAATCTCACCTGACAATACTGCCTCTTCTATCTCAGTTCGGTCAATAGTTCGCTTGATCATTCTCTTTACAGCATGATCAGAGAAGCGATACTCTCCTATGCTTATTTTAACTCTAATTTCCTCTATTTCCATACATTTATTTTAATATGTTACTTTGGTTGTCAATGAGCCCATAGCTCCTTCACATCCGCAATCAATTACGGATATCCCAATCTGCCACAATATATCACAAATCCATTGTTTTTTAAAAGCAGCGGTCAGCAATCATTCGTAAGCATGTCATTCTCCGGCTTGACCGGGGAATCCAGTATGTTTGTTCTGGATGCCCGATTAAGAACTTCGGGCATGACAGGAAAGAAGATTCGCCATAGGAGAACGGCTTTGCCCCTCATTGGTAATCTCATTTGCCTTAAGACAAGGAATTGCGCTATTATTTTGAAACATGAAGCGCGAGATATATCTTGAGACAACTCCTCTGAACGAGGCGATAGAGAAGTGGATGCAAAGGCTCGAAAAAGAGGACGCTCTCAAGCCTTTTGCAGGCGAGAAGATTCAGGTCAAGGACTCACTCGGAAGGATAACAGCAGCCCCTGTTATAGCAAAACTCTCATCACCTTTCTATCACTCATCAGCAATGGACGGCTATGCCGTAAGATACGTGGATACATTCGGCGCTTCTGAAACATCTCCCAAGAAATTAAAACTCAAAACCCAGGCTCTTTATGTTGACACAGGAGACCCGATTCCGGATGAATTCAATGCAGTGATAATGATTGAAGATGTGAACGTAGTAAAAGCAGAGAGCAGAGAGCAGGGCGCAGAGACAGACGAATACATTGAAATCATTGAGCCGGCGACTCCATGGCAGAATGTCAGGGTCATTGGTGAGGATATTGTTGCAACAGAGCTCATACTACCTGAGAATCACAAGATAAGGCCTGTTGATATAGGCGCCATGCTTGCAGGAGGGCATGTTGAGATTAATATAAGAAAAAGACCAAAGGTGGTAATCATTCCCACAGGCACTGAGATAGTCGAGCCGGGAAGTGACCTGAAAAAGGGCGATATTATAGAATTTAACTCAAGGATGCTTGGAGGAATTGTCTCTGAATGGGGAGGAGATGCAGTAAGGTTCAGGATTGTCCCTGACAATTTTGAAGGGCTAAAGAAAGCAATTCTTGAGGCTTACGAATTGGGCGATATGGTAGTTGTGAATGCAGGCGCATCAGCAGGCTCTGAGGACTTTACGGCAAATGCAATCAGAGAGATTGGAGAGGTCATGCTTCACGGTGTGAATATAAAACCGGGGAAACCTGTAATCCTGGGCCTTGTCAAAGGCAAACCTGTCCTTGGCATTCCGGGTTATCCGGTATCTGCATACATAACATTCAATCTTTTTGCAAAACCTGTTGTATATAAATGGCAGGGAAAGGAAGCAGAAGAGCCGGAGAAATTACACGCAATACTTTCCAGACAGGTTGCATCATCACTCGGGCAGGAGGAATTTTTAAGGGTTAAACTTGGAAAGGTCGGAGATAAATTGATAGCAACCCCTGTATCACGGGGAGCGGGTGTCCTGATGTCGCTTGTACGCGCAGACGGGTTTGTAAGGATACCTGCAATGTCCGAAGGCATAGGCTCCGGTGCAGAGGTTAATGTTGAGCTCTTAAGAACTAAGGATGAGATTGAAAATACCATTGTCTGCATAGGAAGCCATGACAATGCCTTAGACCTTCTGGCTAATTCTCTCAAAAAGAAATATCCGAAACTCTCTTTATCATCAGCGCATGTGGGCTCAATGGGAGGACTGATGGCATTGAAAAAAGGTGAGGCGCATATTGCAGGAACTCATCTTCTCGATGAGGAGACAGGAGAATACAATGTCTCATATATAAAAAGGCTCTTGCCTGATAAAAAGGTAATCCTTATCAATCTTGTTTACAGGGAGCAGGGCTTGCTTGTTCCAAAGGGTAATCCCAAAAACATAAAAGGATTCAACGATTTGACAAGGGAGGATGTTGTTTTCATTAACAGGCAGTCAGGCGCAGGAACAAGGCTTTTGACGGATAAGCACCTCAAAGAACTCGGCATAAATCAGAAAAACGTAAAAGGCTATGAAAGAGAAGAATATACCCATATGGGAGTTGCATCTGCTGTGCTTACAGGCATTGCAGACACAGGGCTTGCAATACTTGCGTCAGCCAGGGCGCTTGGCCTTGATTTCATCCCTGTTGCAAAGGAAAGATATGACCTTGCCATACCTGCTGACTTTTATGAATCCAGGATGATGCAGGCTCTATTGAGCATTATAAAGGGAGATAAGGAATTTAAGAATATGGTTATAAGTCTTGGCGGATATGATGTTAGTGATACGGGGGAAATAATGTACAAAGGATAAAACTATCTATCCTTCGAAAGGGACTTCTTCCTTTTGTTTTTCTGCATTGTCGAGTATCAGCCTTTTCCCGCCTATGAACCTTTTGAAATAATACGGGGCATTCATGCTTCCGATGCTCACTTTCTTGTCCTTTGAAGATGCATGTATAAAAAGGTCATTTCCCATATATATCCCGACATGGGACGGGAACGAGGCATAAGTCCTGAAGAATACAAGGTCTCCGATTGACAATGAATCCCTGTCAACGACCTCTCCTTCGTAAAACTGGAGCCTTGCCGAACGCGGCAGATTTATTCCAACAAAGCCGTAAACCTTCTGGACATAAGCTGAACAATCAATCCCCATAATGCTGCTTCCGCCGAATTTGTATGGTATATTAAGAAATTTCTTTGCAAATAACATAAGCCTGTCCGACATACTCATATTTGCGAGTTCTTCTGATTCAGAGAGTTTTTTTATCTCTTCAACAAGGTTGACAGCCTGCGCAATCTCGGTTTCGGGTTCCGGTTCAACCAGAAGTTTCTGGCCTTTCTTTAAATCATCAGAGTCAAGAAGATTGATATCCTTTAACTCATCAACATCCAGATTAAATTTCTTTGCAATTCTGAATATGTTGTCTCCCTTTTTAACAGTATACGTTTTGGGGCCTGTTTTCTTAATTGTGAGCTTTTGCCCCGGTTTGAGTTTTGCCGTTTTTTTCAGGTTATTAAGTTTGCGTATTTCCTGAACGCTGACCTTATGCTTTTTTGAAATTCCGGAGAGCGTATCTCCTTTTTTTATCGTGTGGTTCACATCTGCATATGAATAGGCTGCAAAGCCCAACAAGACGGCAATTACTACCAAAAGCCTTTCCATAAGTTTTCCCCTGATCATGCTGCCTCTTCCCTTTCTATGTCTTTCAGGGTTGGCATCTCCGACAGGTCTTTTAACCCGAAATACTGAAGAAATTCTTTTGTTGTTCCGTAAAACAGAGGTCGGCCCGGCGCTTCTTTTCTTCCCATAATCTTTATAAGTTTTCTGTCAAGAAGTGTCTTTACAACTCCGTCAGAGTTTACGCTCCTTAGCTGTTCTATCTCAGCCTTGATGATCGGCTGCTTGTAGGCAATTATTGCGAGTGTTTCAAGGGCAGATGCAGAAAGTTTTGAAGATGCGCTTTTTGCCCTGAACTTTTTCAGCCAGGGCGCATATACAGGATTTGTTATCATCTGATATCCGTTAGCTATTTCGGAAATCAAAATCCCGCTATTTTTCTCCCTGTATTCCGACATAAGTTCTTCCATAAATTTTTTAAGTTCATTCTCAGGCATCTCGGTAACATCCTTCAACGATGAAAGTGCTACTGATTCTCCTGAGAGAAACAATATCGCTTCAAGTAGATTTTTTTTATCTTTATCTTCCATTACAAATGTCAAAATTGTACCAGAAATAGCCAATAAATTCAATCATTTTATGCGTGTGTGTCAAGCCAAAATAGAAATGTCCTGTTTCTACCAAAATAGAAATGTCCGGTTTTTATGCCGCCGCCTCGATTGGGTTTTCTCGGTGGTTATTGTGCCCCATAAACCCTCTTATATTGAACTTCTTCCATGGATGCTCT